>CAXBWG010000083.1:0-6873 GCA_963979105.1 uncultured bacterium
GTGGATGTGAAATATTAATTAGAAGTCTAATTCCAACGCATAGTATAGACATAATGAAAAAAAACAGAAAACCCTCACCTCATTTAACAAACGGTCCCGCTAAATTAGTTCAAGCATTAAACATACCCGCCAAATTAAACGGGTCATTAATCAATAATAAAAACTTATTAATCTCAAGCGAAAAAAAAACTCCCCATAAATTAATTGCAAGCACACGAATTGGAATTTCAAAAGGACAAGATAAAAATTGGCGATTTTATTTTAATTGTTGAAACAATTTTTTTAATTTAAAATAGTATTAATGAAATTAATAATTCTTGTTTTATTTATTATAAGCAACGGCATTTTTTGTAACGATATATTATTTATTAATAAATCAACTTTTAATCCCAACAAAGAAACAAATATAACTATACCAAACTTCAACTCAACTTGGAAAAATCAAATCCTCAATATCAATACTAAAAACCCTTACGAAAGATATTACACTAAATCAACATTTAAAATTTCAGAAAATTTCAATTCTGGAATTTTCCTTCTTAGTTCAAAAAACAACAGATATTCACAGTTTTATTTCATTAACTATGACAAAAATCAAAACATAATTAGTTCAATAGATTTTGAAATTGAAACGGAAATTAAAACAAAAAAATCAAACACAACATATCCAACTTTGTTTTCAATAAATAAAAACAACATCTTCACATATAAAAAAAACAACATCACATCTTATCAAATAACAGACAACGGGAACATCATAAAAGAATATGAGTTAGAAATTAATTCTGTTTGGGATATGACATTAATTGATGACTATTTTCCAAATATAAAACATATATATCTTCATTTACCATTCAACCTAAAAAAGCAACAAAACATAATGAAAAACATATTAAAAAATCTTTCTGGATTAGAAACATTTGGAGTATTTTCTAATGAAGAATATAACAGTCATTTATTTATAAAAGATTTAACAAATAATTGCCAAAATTTAAACAGATTCATTTTTGGTTATTTAACAAAAGAAAAAGATTTAAATAGACTTAAAACCAACTGTCCAAACTTAAAAAACTTAGACATTATACTTAGATATTCAGACCATGATCCAGCTGACAATTTAGAAATAATGAATTCTAAATATAGAAAAGATTTTAATATTATCGAATTACCATAACTAATATTAAAAGTACTACTATATATAGTAAGAAACTTTATTTATATTTTTTTTTTAATACTAAAAAAAACAAATAAATTAAAATTTCAAAAAAAAAATTAACTTAAAATAATTGGTAGCCCTACGGGGATTCGAACCCCGGCTGCCAGGATGAAAACCTGGTGTCCTAACCCCTAGACGATAGGGCCAAATATTTGAAAAAATTTTAGCATAAAACACAATAATTTTCAAAGGAAACAATAATGTTTAAATAAATATAACAAATGGAATATACTAGTTATCTATAGGAATAAAAATGATTGAAACAGTTTGGGAAAATACAAATAACAAAAAAAATGATATTAAAATAAAAAACAATGAAAATTCACATCTGAAATTTTCAGATTTAATGCACAAAAAACAAGATACAGACGTATTCCATTATCCAGATAAAACAGTTTCAGGCCCTAAACTATCCAGTAAATTCATTTCTGATAAAGACTTGACCCACCATTTAAATTTATTTAAAAAAAACCATCAGTATAAAGGTTTATTCTTATCAAGAAATAATATAACAGATAACGGATTTAATATATTATCTAACCATTTTAAAAATGACAAATCCATAAAACATTTTATATTAGCCTATAACAAAATCCAGTTTAATGAATTTGCTAAAGCGGGTTTAGCTGATTTACTTAAAGTTAATAAATACATTGGATGGTTAGTTTTAAACAATAATGAAATAGAAAATAAAGGAGCTACTAATTTAGCTACCGCATTAAACAAAAACAAATCTATCATACATATGGTATTGTCTAACAATAAAATTGGAGATTTAGGTTTAAAAGAAATTTTAAATGCCTTAACTGATCATCCAAAAATAGAATCTATATTTATAGCAAACAACAAATTAACCCCTGTCTCAATAAATTATTTAATCGATTTTATTTTAAAAAACAAAACAATTAAACGTATAGATATCTCTAATAACTTTAATGAAGACACGTCTAATTTAACTCAATTGGTAAAAATAACAGAATCTAAAAATATTAGATTAAGTATTTAATAACCGATCTTCGTCTGTAATTATTTTTATTAAATATAAAAGATAAAACCCTTCAGAAAAACCCCATAAAGGTGCAAAAATTAAAACTTGCATAGATACAAAATATAATATTGTCGTTAATTGAAATATGTGAGAAAACGCAGTAATAAGATTACCAATACCCCATAAAAACCCTAATAAAATAAGAAATTTAGGAATTTTCTTGTTTGTAATCCCAATAGTACTTACCAAAAGAAACCATATTCCAGGAAGCCCATGCGTTACCAAATATAACATTGGATTAGATATACCAAAGGCAATAATAACGTCTCTGATAGTAGTAGGCGCAGTTAAGTATTGATTCGCCAAATTAGGAATAAAAGACATATCAATAAAGCTATGATAAAAACCAAACGAATACCCAATAATAGCGAGAATTGAGCTAAACGAAACAATTCCAACATACTTATCTCGACATAAAGACATATAAGAACAAACAACTCCAATCATTGATAAATTTGCTAAAATAGTAAGAAATTTTAAATTATAAAAATGAAGCTTATAAATTTGAAATTCATTAAAAAAAGAATCAGATGCAACAAATGATGTAACAGATTCTGGAATCCTAAACCCCATAAAGGCAATAATTAAGTAAGATAAACCCGCAACTATAGAACAAATTGAACCTAATTTACAAAAACTGACTTTTCTCTCAACGGTCATATATCTACAATATACCATTTTTTTTAAATTATCATCACACCTTTTATTCTATTAGGAAAAGAAATTATAATATAAACTTAACACCTATGGGAAAATTAGACTATTTTAAATATAAACTTAATTTTAAAGAACCTGTTCCTGTTATAAATACCAGTATTTCAGGCAGGAATGGAGTTTATATAATAATTAAAAAAAACACATATAGTTATGGAATTGGGGAAATTGCCCCCCTACCTGGATTAAGTAAAGATAAAATCGAAGAAATAATCCCAATTTTAAAAACATTATCTCAACAAGAAATTGAGTTTAATAAAGAATTTATCAATAAGCTTTATACAAAATACATTAATTATCCATCATTATTATTTGGACTAGAAAGTGCATTTTTAATGATTAACAAATCAGTTAAATCAACAAGCATTAAAACACATTTCTTTTCAACTTCACTACATAATATAAATAGCAAAAAAATCCAATTACTTAAATATAAAATTGGATTACAAAATTTAGATAAAGATTTAAAACTAATTCAAAACACAATTGCAATCAACCCCAAAATTAAATTCAGATTTGATGTTAATAACAGACTACATCTACAAGATTCTTGTGACTTTTTTAATAAAATAAACAAAAAAAATATTGATTATGTAGAAGACCCATGCGATGAAAATGATTTAGAAAAGTTTTATAAAATAACGAATATTAAATATGCAATTGATTGTCCAAAAAACACAAAAACACCCCCCTCCTCGCTAAAAGGACTAACTGCCCTAATCATAAAGCCTACAATAATAGGCCCAGTAAAAACTATTCTCAAATTAAAAAATGAATATAAAGTGAATAAAATCATTTTATCATCTTGTTATGAATCAAAAATAGGTCTTAACGGACTAGCTAATTACGCACAATTATTATCACCAAACGAAATCCATGGAATAAATACAGAACATTTTTTTAAATATGCAACTGCACCAAATTCATTTAATAAATTTCATCCAACATCTATAAAAAATTTAAAAACATGGATCCTAAAGCAATGTTAGATCCAATATTAACATTCAGCCTATCAACACCAAATAAAATTGCTATATCTACATCAAATAATAAAATTACATATACCCAATTAAATATTAAAGTTAATAGTTATTATCATTACTTCAAAAACAAAATAACAGAAAACAAAATTGCAATAAGCATTCAAGACCCCATAGAATTTATAATTACGTTTTGGGCATTAACCCGGTTAGGAAAAAACATATTTTTACTAAATCCTAAAACTCCAAACTACAACAATACATTATTAAAAAAATTTAATATAAAAACTCATTTAAAATACAATATAAAATCAACTTTCACACAAGTTACAATGGAAGAAACAAAATTTAAAATAAAAGAAACAAAATATTGCATATTTACAGCAGGATCAACTGCATTACCAAAATGCGTTATACATTCTGTAAACAACTTTTTTATTAGTGCAAAACACGTTGGTAAAAGCTGTAATTTTAATTCTCAATCAAAATGGTTATTAAACCTACCTTTATTTCACGTAAGTGGTTTGGGCATAATGTTTAGATCATTTTTATATAATGCAGAATTACAAGTAGGGAGAATTCAAGATTTTAGCTCAACAACACATATTTCTTGTGTTGAAAAGCAATTAGAATCTTTAATATCACATAACTTTAAATGTCTGCAATGTATACTAATCGGAGGAAGCAAAATTTCTGAAAAAATTATAAATCGTGCACTTGAAAAAAAACTACCTATTTATAAAACCTATGGTCTATCAGAAACGGCATCAGCTGTTTCTATAAATAAAATTACAAAAAAAACAAATCATACAAGTGGAAAATGCTTGCCTCATTGTAAAATAAAAATAAAAAATAAAATTATTTATATTCAATCAGAATCTCTAGCAGAATCTTATCTAACACAAAATAACACAAAACAACTTACATCTAACAATTGGTTCAAAACAAATGATCTTGGTTATTTCGAAAAAACCAATTTAGTGGTAACAAAAAGAGCAGATTCTATAATTATTATTAATGGAGAAAACATTTCATTAGAAACAATAGAAAATACAATTAACACCCATCAAGACGTATTAGAAAATAAAATGATCGCGATTCAACAAAACTCATCAGTCATACTGTGCTGTTTTATAAACACAAAGAGAAACTTAGAAAAATTAACTACTGAACTAAATTCTTTAATAAAAAAAGAACTATCAAGTCTTTTTATACCAAAAAAATATTTCTTTTTATATAAACCTAATAATTTAAAACATTCTAAACACGAATTAAAAATTTATGCCGAACAAAATTATGAATCCGCAGACTCTTGACCAGTCTCAGCTGTAGCTTCAGTAGCCCCTGAAGCGGCGGCTTCTTCTTCAACTTCAACTGCTTTTCTTGGAGCTTCAATTCTAATAACAGCATTAGAAACATCAGTCAAAACATCAAAATTACTAATATCTAAATCTCCGATCGTAATAAATTCACCAATCTGAAGTTCAGTTACATCTACAGGTATAGAAACAGGGATATTACCTGGTAAAACAGAAATTTTCACATAAGATAATTTTTTCACCTGCACTCCACCACGCTTAGTTCCTGGGGCTACACCTTGAAAATCAAGTGGTACTGAAAGTGTAATTTTAGTTTTAGGATTAACTCTCATAAAATCAACATGTGTAATTCGTCGTTTAATAACATCTTTTTGCAATGAATAAGTAATAACACATTCATTAAACGATTTTTTTTCATCTTCTACAGTAATATCTAATATAGTATTTTTTAAATAATCTGTACGAAGTGCTTTTTCATATTCGATAGCATTGATATAAATTATTGAATTCTCTTTTTTATCTCCATAGACAACACATGGAATAAACCCATCTGATTTAAGTTTTTTAACTTTATTTTTTTTAAGTTCTACTCTAGATTTAGCTGTTAGCGTTTGTTTGTTCATTATATTCTCCTTGCTACACGTTCAAAACGGAAGATTATTATAATAAACAATCCTAATTTCTTAAAGGTTTAGATGAAAAAAAATTATAAATTTAAAATTTTAGGACATTGCTCTTGTATAATACACGCAGAACATTCCGGCTTTCGAGGCGAACAAATTTGTCTGCCATGATAAATTAAATGAGTAGATAAATCTGTCCAAAGCTCTACAGGCCAAGACTTTTGTAAATCATATTCAATTAATGTAGCATCATTATGCGTGCTAAAACCCAATCGTTTTACTAATCGCCGGACATGAGTATCTACAGTTATACCAGGTTTACCAAAGGCTTGACCTAACATAACATTTGCAGTTTTTCGCCCTACCCCTGGCAATGTAATTAAGGCATCCATCGTATTAGGCACTTCTCCATTAAACTTTTCAACTAATAATTTACCTGTATGAATAATATTTTTAGATTTAGTTCTATAATAATTTACAGATTTTATCAATCGCTCTACCTTAGCTATATCTGCAACAGCCAAGGCCTCTGGAGTTGGAAACGCTTCAAATAATTTAGGTGTTGTTAAATTAACTCGTTCATCTGTACATTGTGCAGATAAAATAACTGCAATTAATAATTCAAATGAGTTTTTATGAGTTAAAAATGTAGATAAAAACGGATGATGTTTAATAAGTAAATTAAAAATTAATTTAGCTCTAATTTGTTTAGATGTAAAACTCTCACGCGGCATAACTTATTTTAAGCTAATTCCAACAGGGCAATGATCTGAGCCTTTAATAGCTTGCAAAATAAATGCATCTTTTATTATAGATAAAGCGTCTGCATCTGCAAACACATAATGAATTCTCCACCCTACATTTCTATTTCTTGCATTAGCCCTATAAGTCCACCAAGAATATTGATCGGGTTCTTGTTTAAACTGTCTAAAGGTATCTGTGTAATTATAAGAGTCTATAATTTTATCTAACC
>CAXBWG010000084.1:0-6835 GCA_963979105.1 uncultured bacterium
TATTTTGTTAATTAGTTTAGATGAGAAAAATCCAGGATTATCTCAACAGTTATTTTCAAAAATGGGAGAATCAAAATCGCGTGTTTTATTACATGAAATTAGCAAAATGGGACAAGTGTCATTGGAAACAATCGATTCTGTTATAGAAGAATTTTATATGCTAGCTATTTCTCAAGAAGTTTTGATTGGTGGTAAAAATCTTACAGATAAATATTTAAAAGAAAGTTTTGGTATAGATAATTATGAAGAATTTTTTGCATCTAAAACAGGATTGTTTTCTTTTGTTAATCAATTAAATGATGTAAAGTTAATGACATTTTTAAAAGATGAAAACCCACAAGTTATTGCACTTATAATGTCTTTAATACCAGATAAAAGATCGGCTAAATTGTTAGAGCAATTTGATTTGCAAACTACTGCTATTATTTCTAAAAAAATGTTGTCTTTGGAAGTTCCTAATTATTCGATGTTGTGGAAATTTCATCGTAAATTAGAGACTCATTTGATTACAGAAGATCAAGATACAATTGAAGAGTCGCAACAAATATTTAAATTGTCTCGAGTTTTAGAAATGATGGTTTCAGATACGAGAGAGTCTGTTATGGGAGCAATAGAACAAAGTGATAGTGAGTCTGCAGATAAAATAAAGCAGTTAATTTTTTCATTTGATGATTTAATTTTTATGGGACCTAAAGATATTCAAAATATGTTAGTTGAAATTGATCCACTAGAAACTTTAGCTATAGCAATGACTGGAATTTCTAAAGAATTATATTCTAAAATTAAAGATAATATTTCTGAAAAACTTGCACCTAGGTTAGATGAAACTATTTCAACATTACCGAAACCTTCAAAAGAAGATATTCAGCAAGCACAAACACAAATTATATTGATTTGTAGAAAATTAGAACAAGAAGAAAAAATTAATCCTTTATCTGAAATTATTGAGAAAAAACAACAATCAGGAATGTCTTTAGCTAAAAAATCTAAAAAGATTGAAGAGGCTGTTTTAACAGAAGAAAAAGCTAAGGAAAATACAGAAGAGGGTTCTAAAGAGAAAGTAGATCTAGAAGCTCAGTCGGAAACAGAAGACGCTATAGTTAATGAAGAAAATGACGATTCTAGTATGGATGTTAATGAAGAAGTTGATGATTAAAATAATAAAAATGGGGACGTTAGTGATTAAGAATATAGTGTGGAGTTATTTATGAGTGAGGTATTACAGGAGTTTATAAAGTTTAATAAAGTTCTTGGAGTAGAGTTATGTAATTATATTTCTGCTCAATTAAAGTTTTCTTTAGTTATTTCTGAATTTTCGGGAGGTTTAAAAGAATATAATTCTAGTGTTTCTACTTTGGATAAATTAAATTTTATTGCACAATATTCGTATCATAATCGAGGTATTATGGTGGCGTTTAATTCTAAAATTATTGAGCTTTCAACTCAACGTTGTTTTGGAGGTACAGATAAAGTTGATGGTTATAAAAAAGAATCGTTTTCGTTTGCAGAACGTTTTGTTGGAAATGAAATTATAGATTATGTAACTAATTATTTTCAGAAAAAAAATTGTTTAGTAGATCTTTCTAGAATTGATTATTTTATTGATAGGTCTCATTTGTTTTTTTCAGATGAACAAGTGGTGTTTATTGATATGAAATGTAATGTTAATAATAATAGTATAGGATCTATTTCTATTTTTTATCCGTTAATTTTTGTGAAACAGGAAAGGGAAAAATGGCGTTTAGACGACTAATTTTATTTGGATTTTTTTTATGTTTTTTTGCTCATAATATTTGTGCAATTTCTTCTGTAGCTGAATTATATGTTTCGCCGAAAGCAGTATTGCCAAAAAGAGGGGTTGTTAATTATGGGGCTGAATTTGTTTATAGTACTAATCAACATCTTTTTTATACGTTTTCGTTATCTGATAATTTTCAGGTAGGGATGAAAGTTACTGAAGATTTTGACATGCTAATGGGCGTGCATGCTAATTTATTTGAATTTGAATTGTTTAGTGCCAATCATTATTTAGGTGTTGGAGATAAAAATCTTGGCTGGAATTTAAGTTCTAATAAATATAATACTCCTATTATAGGAGAATATGGTGTTTATACTATAAATTTTCCTGGTTTGAATTCATATTATCATTTTGGGTTAGCGGAGTATAAGACAGATAATATGTATTATTTTACAGCGGGTGCGGAGTACCATTTTAGGCGATTTAATACGATGACAGAATGGGATGGGCGGCAAATTCATTGTAGTATTTTGTATCATGTTAAAGAAAACTATGATTTTTTTATTTCAATTACGCCGTCTCCCTATAATGGGGCTGGTGTTACTGAAACAAATAATTTAACGGTAAGTTTTATAAGAAAGGATTTGTTTTTTAATCAACGTAATCAAATTGAAGAATTAACTCAAAAATATAATAATTTAAAAACATATTTAGATGTTACAAATGCTAAATTAGACGTGTTTAAGGAATTTAGTTCTGTAGATTTTCTTGAGGAGTTTCAACAATTTTTATTACAAGAGCATATGGTTGAAAAAGAATTAGCTCAATCGAAAAAGAGTGTTATTCGATCGGCTTTAGATCATATGCAAAGAGGGCTTGAATTCTATTACAAGGGTCAATATCAACTTGCATTAGAAGAATATAAATTAGTCGTTAATTTAGTACCAAATTTTTCGATGGCGTATGCTAGGTTGGGGTCTATTTATTATAAATTACAAGATTTAGAAAATTCGAAATTGAGTTGGGAGAAAGCCTTAGAGCTGGATCCGTCTAATCAAAGCTTAAAGATATTTTTAAAGCGAGTTTCTCCAATAAATCCAGATGTTCTACAACGGCAAGATGATGTAATTGAACCAGATAACTTGTTAGATATTATTCCTGCTGAGGATCATATTTAAATGCGCTTTTATTTTGTATTAGCTGTTTTTTTTATTTATGTAAATTCATTATTTGCAGCTGTATATAATTTGCCAACATCGCTGGTTAATATTCCTGTTTATAAATTTTTTGAAAAAAAAGATCTTATTTCCGGGCTTTCTTCGGGTATTTATACGAAAGATAATCTTACTGGATTTGAATTTGACGTGTTTGCTGCGTATTCGCCTATTCCTAGGATGATGATAGGTTTAAATTTAATGACAAAATCTAATATTGTTTTACATTTACATTATAATCTATATGATAAATTAGAATCTAAATTTAAAATTGTTGGTGGGATTGCTAATATTTCTATTAATGGAAAATCTAAGTTATCTAGTTTCGATGATATGGAAGTGGTTCAAGATACAAATATTTCGCCATATGTGGTGATGACATATATGACGTCATTATTAAATTTTCATTTTGGTTTTGGGGGAGAAAGATTCCAATTTACAGATAAGAATAATGCTAAATTTCCAGATTTAAATGGCCTTATTTTTGGGTTGGAGTTACCTTTTTCTACATCTAGTTTTAGTCTTGAATATGATGGAAAAGATTTTAATGTGGGGTCTCGGCTGCAGTTATCTAAATCGACGGCTTTATTTGTATCATTAACTGAACTAGGGTATTCCTCAGATACAAATCCTCAATATAACGATCAGCCTGTAAGATGGCTTTCATTGGGCGTAACACATTTATTTAATTCTGAAAAACCAGATGAGGAACGTGCTGAAGTAGTAAAGCGATATAATTTAGGTGCGGATGAACTAGATAAAATGGTAGATGAAATTCGAAAAACATTTGATGATGAATTAACTCAATGGAAAAAAGAACGAAAAAAATATCAAGATGAAATAGACAGGCTTCGATATGCTGTTCGAGAAGATATTCGCTACATAGATCAAGACGATTTAAAACTTAAGGAAGACTTGCGACAAGGGTATTTATCTATGTCTCAAGATGTATCTGAGAGAGTTTTGTCATATTATTATACGTCGTTTGAATATTTTACGAATAAAGAACATTATAAAGCTATAGCCTTGTTGCAAAAAGCAATTATGCTTAACCCATATTTGCCCCAGTTATATGTTAGATTAGGTTCTATATATTTTGATTTAGATTTAATCGATATGGCTATTATTCAATGGGAAAAAGCGATTGAATGTGATCCTACAAATATTAAATTAAGACAATTTGTAGATGTCATTAAAGATTAAATGAATGATTTTTCATTAAACTGTTTAATTATTTTTTTGTTGATGAGCTGGTCTTCACTAATTCGGATGTCGTTGATTAACCAATAATAATTATCTGAGCTTAATATATTATCATAAACAATTTCAATAATATTTGGAACGGAGTTGTACCATAATATACTTACGGTTTGAGCTGTTGGTATTGTATTTTGCAGTATATGCATAAATTGAAAACTTGTATTTTTTAAATCTATATTTTTGTGAGTGCTTGGCAGAATGGCTACTATAAAATTTTTATTTTTAAGTAATTTTATTTTTGAAAGATGTAGGTTGTCATTTTCTGCTGTAATTAGTTCAGTTATCATTTTTTGTTGAATGGTTGTGATGGGAATTTGTCCCCAATTTTTAGTTTTAAATGAATCTAATATTGCTTTTTGAATAATTTCAAATTTGGAAGTATCTTTTTCAAATGGTTTTTTGTCTATAGTTTTATCTGCGTATTGGTAGAGTCCTATTTTTTGATTTAAAAAGAGTAAATCATTTGTTATTGCGCTTACATCTAAACTATTATTTGTATGTTGTTGATTTGTTAATCTTAATTCAAATGTTTTTTTTGAGTTTATTGGTAACTCGATTGAATTTATATATATTGATTTTAACTTCGGGGCCTTCCCTTTTATTGTCCATTGATTAGTTTTTTGATCAAAATAGATATAGTTAATTGTGAAAAAGTTAGGATTTCTAGGCGTTTTTTCTGGGAAATATTCTATTATACGCTCAATTTTTTCTTTTTTTCCTGCTGAATTTTTTGCCGTAAAAATAAATTTATTTTCTTGATGCGGATTTAAAATTGCTTTTTGATAAAATCTGGATTTATATAAATTAATATTATGTCCATTAATTGTAAGTGTATCGGCATGTTTAATTTTACCTTTTAATAACACTATTGGTTTTGTGCTTCTATAATTTTTCTTAGGTAAAAATAGTTCAATAGTGGGATTGTTTGTTCCAAAAATAAAATTTGAAATAATAAAAAATATAATAAGTAAATATGATTTCATTATAGAAATAATAAACATACATCGTCTAATAAATAAAGTCCTTTTTTTGTTAAATAAAATCCTAAAGTGTTTAATTTGATCATCTTATGCTTTTGAAGTAATTCTAAGGTATTAAAAAAATGTGATTTAAATTCCAAATTATAGTTAGTTTTGTAATCGGTAAATCTTAGTCCTTTTATGCGTCTTAGATTTGAAATTATATTTTCAGAAATTAAATCTTCTTTTGTGTTACAGGTTATTTCATATTCATGGGGATTATTAATATATTCGCGCATATTTGATGTTTTTTTAAACTTTTTATTTTTATATAATGAGTGTGCCCCTGTTCCAATTCCTATATAATCATTGAAATTCCAGTAGTGTTTGTTGTGAGTGCATTCATAATTAGATTTAGAAAACGATGATATTTCATATTGTTTATAGTTAGATTCTTTTAGTTTTTTTATTATATGTGAGTATTGTTTTGTATCTTCTGGTGTCTTAGATTTGTTAACTTTATTTTTATAATAAGGTGTATTTGGCTCTATTGTTAAGCTATAACACGATATATGTGTAGGATTGTATTCTATTGCTTTATTTAATGAAAAGTCTAATGAATTTATAGTTGAATTTGGAAGCGCAAACATTAAATCTATATTAAAGTTCGTTATTTCGTTTTTAATTATATTTAGTGCATTATATGTTGTTTTTGTGTTGTGGTTTCTTCCTAGAATTGTACATTCATTATCATGAAATGATTGAACCCCTATGCTGATTCTGTTTATTCCAGTTCTTTTTATTTTTGTAATATATGGTAATGTTACATCTTCAGGGTTCATTTCAAATGATATTTCTATTTCTTTTTTTATATCAAATGTATCTTTTATATATGTGAGTAGGTCTTTAATTAAGTTTTCAGGAATTGTAGAAGGGGTACCACCACCAAAGTAAATTGTACTTATTATTATATTTTCTGTGGAGTAACTGCATAGTTCTTTTTTTAATGCTTTTAGGTAAGGCTTAAATAGTTTGTTATTTGTTTTTTGCTTTGTGAAATCGCAGAAAGGGCAAATCTTTTTACAAAATGGGATATGAATATAAAGGGCTGTTGTTTGATTCATCTTTCATATAGTTAAAACGTTATTACATTTTTTACATTGTTTATTGTTAAGTGAGGAAAGTGTTCCGCATTTAGGACATATAACTGTTTGTTTTGTTTTGGGTGCAAACCTTTTTCTGAATATTATATATAAAATGGGACCTATAGGAAAAAAAAAAGTTGTTACAATACTAATTATAATACTTTTATTTATACTTAATCTTTTTTTTGCATCAATTAATATTAATATAGAAGTTGCAATTGGTAATATGCTTAATATTAGTTGTGTCACTATTTAAACTAAAGATGGAGATTTTATGTTTTGGGATTTTTTTTGCATTTTTATTTCTGTCCCTTTTCCAATTGTAGATTCGAAATTTGTTTTATCCATAAGGCTTTTTATAAATGTTAAACCTAGGCCTAATCCCATTTTAGCTTTTGATTGTTCTTTTTGTTCCTTTGTTCCTAAAATCGATAAATCAAATCCATTTCCAAAATCTTTTACTACTATTTCTAATTCTGTATTAATGATATATATTTTTATGTCTATTACATCTTTTTC
>CAXBWG010000085.1:0-6590 GCA_963979105.1 uncultured bacterium
TGATTTCAAAATTTGTCAAAGTACCAATTTCTATGATTGGTATTGGAAATGGTTTATTTGCTATTGGATTTAGTGTTGTGGTAGTTGTAATTGCTGCACTAAATTTAGTAATGGATTTTGATTTTATCGAACATGGTGCAGATATAGGCGCTCCAAAATATATGGAATGGTATGCTGCATTTGGGCTTATGGTAACTCTTATTTGGCTTTATGTTGAAATTTTAAGGTTATTGGCAAAACTGCAAAGTAGAAGAAATTAAATTTGCTTATGTGTAATTGACAATCTATTACCCTTATAAAAATTGCTCATAAAAACATAACCTAAGAAAGCGGCCAAAAAAAAAATATAACAACTAAGGCCTATTTCTTGTTAAAGTTTTGTTTTACTTTATAAAAATAATAAATTTTTGAGGGCCTAAAGTAGGATTTTTATAGTTTTAGTGCTTAACATGAATTATACAAAAAACAGAGATTTTTAATTAATGTAATTAAAATAAAATAATACTTAAACCTATAATGACTTAAATGAATCTAGCAAAACAACTGGAATTTTTCTTGGTTTCCAAGTTTTTTCATTAATACACACTAATTTTACAATACTCGTATTTATAACCTCGCTATTATGAATAAATTTACTTTTTATACTTATAGAAGCTTTTGTTAACTGATGCAATTGAACTTCAACAATAAATTCATCAGAAAATTTAAGTGGCTTTAAATATTGTATAGATATATCTACAGGCATTAACCCAATATTACTCTCTTGAAGAGATTTATAAGAACACCCTATATAATCTAAAAAATCAATTCGGGCAGCTTCCAGCCAATAAATATAGTTTCCATGATACACTACACCTGCTGCATCTGTGTCTCCAAAATACACTTTAAAGGATTTAGTAAACGATTTCATTTTTAATTACAAATTTATCAAGTATAGTTTATAATGTCGATAAATTTATTAAATGGGGAATGTTTTATGGCAATTTTATATTTTAAATCGTTACATATTATTTTTATTATAGCCTGGTTTTCAGGATTGTTTTTTATGGGAAGAATGCTTATTTATCAAAAAGATGCTATTCAAAAAGAAAGTGAAGATAATTTTGAACTTACAAAAGCAGGGGCAAAGCGTGTTTGGTATATTATTACATTACCCTCGATGATATTAACATATGTGTTTGGATTAGGCCTTGCTGGCCATGTAGGTGCATTTACTCAAGGTTGGTTTCATATGAAATTTACATTAGTATTATTGTTTACTGCTTATAATTTATATTTAAATAGACTTAGAAATAGAATGAACAAAAAATTATCTACACCATCTGGACTTAAATTAAGATTATTAAATGAAGTTCCTTTTATCTTTATTATCGCTATTGTATTTACAGTATATTTTCGTAGCACTTATAGCGGAATATGGGCAACAGCTGTAGTTCTTGCATTTGGAGCTATTGGTGGATTGGTTGCTTATTTAAAAAAGCGAAAAAAGTCATAACTTATTTATAAGTAAAATATAGACTTATTTAGAATTAAATAGAGAGTGTTTCTTTAAAAGTTTAAATAGTTTTTTGTTAGCTGTTGGAAATGCGTAATTATCAAGTTTATTTTCATTAATCCATTCTAGCTTAGATGCGCTTATAGCAACGGCCTCCTTCGTAATACTTGAACAAATATATGCATGCAAATTAATTTTAAAATGAGAATATGCGTGTTTAATAGTTCCAAGTTTTTGAGTTATTGTAATATCTAAATTCACCTCTTCTTGTACTTCACGAATTAAAGCCTGTTTTTCCGACTCGTTATCATTAATTTTTCCACCAGGGAATTCCCATAAACCACCGAGCATTTTTTCTTCTTTGCGTTTTGCAATTAATAATTTGTTATTAAAATATATAAGACCTACCACAATATTGTATGTAGGCACCGGTTTAGATTTAGATTTAACTGGTAAGTCAGTTTGTTTTAAAAACTTATTTGCAAAACAATCATCACCTAGTGCACAATCTGTGCATTTTGGTTTTTTAGGCGTGCAAATTAGTGCCCCTAACTCCATAATTGCTTGATTAAATACAGATGGTTTTATTTGACCTACATAAGCATTAAGTTTTTTAAATAACACATCTCTTACTTTGGGTAATCGAATATCATCATAAATCCCCCAAAATCGGCTAAATACACGTAATACGTTACCATCTACTACAGAAACTGGAATTTCGTATGCAATAGATACAATAGCTGCACCAGTATAAGGACCAATGCCGGGAATTTTTTGAATTTCTGTATAATCATTGGGTATAATCCCGTTAAAGCTCTCACAGATCACTTTAGCTGCTTTATGTAAGTTTCTGGCACGAGAATAATACCCTAAACCTTCCCATGCTTTTAAAACACTATCCTGATTTGCTTTCGCTAGGTCTTCTAGGGTAGGAAATAATGTTATAAAACGTTCAAAGTAGGGGATTACAGTTACAACTTGTGTTTGTTGTAACATGATTTCAGATATCCACGTATAATATGGGCTAGAATGTGTTCGCCAAGGCATCGTTCTTTGTGATTTGTTAAACCAACTTTCAAGTTTAAATACCCAGTTATCCATGCTAAATCATTAAACCTTGTTACCCACCAGCAAAGAAATCAAATACATTTGATAGCATAGAGGAATCTAACTTATAAAGCTCTGTATATTTACAGCGAGTACATGTAAGGGCTGTAAATTTTTTATTTTGAATATCAAAAAATCTGGAAAAACCAGTTCCCGTAGCTGCTATTTTGTCAGTATCAAAGCTTGAATTAGAACACTTTGGACATATCCAAGAATGCATTATTTTACAATAGTTGCTAATTCACCAGACTGAAAAAGTTCGTTAATAATATCGCAACCACCTATAAATTCGTTATTTACATATAGTTGAGGTAATGTTGGCCAATCAGAGAACTCCTTAATAGCCTGACGCAACTCTTCATCTTGCAAAATATCACGAGTTGTAAAATCTGCATTTAAATGATTTAAAATTTGAACAACCTGCCCAGAAAACCCGCATTGTGGAGCCATTTTATTGCCCTTCATATATAAAACAATTTTATTATCTTTAATATCTTTTGTAATCTCTTCCTTTTTTTGTGTTAAATTCATTTTAAACTCCTTTGTAATTATGTTTTTGTTCTTCCCACTTTTTGGGTGTAAATGTTTTTAAAGCTAACGCATGAACTGTTGTTGCAAATTTTTCTTTTAATGCATTCATAACTAATTGATGTTGTTTTACTAAAGATATGCTATTAAATGTTTCATCTATAACGATAGCTTCAAAATGTTCGCCATCTTTATTAGGATCTGCAACATATACAGTAGCATTTGGTAAGGTTTGTAAAATAGAAAATTTAATTTGCTCTATCATATATAGTCTCCTTAAAGCGTTCAATTATATCTAACGATTCATATAGTGGGGTATTATTTTCAACATAGCAAGGAACTTGTGACTTACCGCCAATTTTTATAAGTTTTTCTTTTGCATTAAAATCTTGAGACACATCAATCTTATTTACTTGAATATTATTAGTTTCTAAAAATTTTTCTACATGAATGCAGTAAGGACAATATGCTGATGTATACAAATATCCATTAATTTTCATACACAAAAAGGTACTTCTTGAAATCATTTACGTCAACAAAAAATAACTAATTATAAGTTTAACCAGGATTTTATAAGGTCTATATGAATAGATTTATTATTTAATTGATTATATTCTTGTAAACAAGTAGGGGAGGTAACGTTAACTTCAATTAAATAATCACCAATTATGTCTATCCCAACAAAACGAAGTCCTAATTTTAGTAAATACGGTTTTAATTTATTAATAATGTGTTGATCACGTTCTGAAATCTCGGTAGTTTTGGCGATGCCTCCAGCAAAAAAATTGTTACGATGATCTAAATTAGAATGGTGTCTTAATATTGCAGCAACAGGCTCTCCATCTGCTAATAAAATACGTTTATCACCCGATTTAGCCTCAGGTAAATAGTCTTGTGCAATAACATAATTAGTATAATTTTCAGATACCATTTCAAATAAAACATTTTTGTTAGGGTCTTCTTTTGTTACAACGCAAATAGATTCTCCGCCAAATCCATCTGTCGGTTTTAAAATAATTTTATTATGCTTGTTTAAAAAATCATTAAGTTCTTCCTTTTTTGAAGATATACAAGTATCTGGTATTAGGGTTTTAAATTGGCTCACCCAAATTTTTTCATTAACGGCTTTAATTCCTTTTGGATGATTAATATATTTAATAGGCGCTTTTACTTGTTCTAATACCCACATATCATTTAAATATCGTTTATCAAAAGGAGGGTCTGTCCTAATAAAAACAGCTTCTATTTCACTTTCGTGTAATTGTTTTGATTCATGAATTTCAAAAACAGATGTCGATGATTCAGAATTGCATGAAAATTTTTGCACATTAAATATCACGCCATTTTTTGTGATAGTGGCATTGTTTTGAGAAAGGAAATAAAGGTTACAGCCAAGCATTTGACATGCTTGCATAAACAGTAACGACGTATCTTTGTTTTTAACTACCGTTGATAACGGCTTCATTAAAAAGACAACATTCATGAATGAATAAGCTCCAATTGATTAATTTCTTGTTGCGCAGCATGTACACAAATAAGACTTAAAAATTTATAAAAAGTTAAGTCACTAATAATAGCAGACTCATCATGAGATTTAGAATTTTTTAAATCAGCTTCTGATAAGCCTAAATTCATTTGTTGAAAACTCATTCCTTGAGAGTTTAAATTAGATCTATCATTTTTTATTGAATTAAGCCTGTAAAATCCACCCAAATAAACATCAGATGAATGATACATACAAAGTTCTGCAACTTGATCATTAATTTTCAAAGTAGACGAAACACCTTCTTGTAACATATAACTATCTATAATTTTAGATTCTTTACCTTTCGCTAAATTATTACGTCGTTTTCTATTAAATTCTAATATTTCTTCTGGGGATTCAATAGAGGTAACTCCCATTCCGTAAGTTCCTCTATTTGCTTTTAAAAACAAAAAAGGCTTTTGATCAATATTATATAATTTATATTTAGATTCTAATTGAGAAAACAATTGTTTAGCTTGATCATAAAGATGATTTCTATCGGAAGCACTATTAATTTCTAAATTATTTAATTCAACAAAAGCAGTACTAATAAAAAATGGGTCAATATCGTACTTTGTAGAAATTAAGCTCATAATCCGGTCTACTTCTTTGAAATGATGTGATTTGTTACGTGTATGCCAGCCGGCTAAATAAGATGGAAAAGTAGGTATTTCTAGTTTTCTTAATACGTCTGGAACTCCATTAATTAAATCGTTATTTAATAACACAAAGTCATAATCAAAGAGATGGTGTTGGTTTTTTAACCATTCAAAACTATATACTTTTAAAGATTTATTACTAGATGTAACTAAATCTAAATGCCCATCGGTTAATTCGGCTGGAGTTATATTTGAAAATATAGCTGAAAGGTCTACAGAAAACCCCGCTTTTTGAATAAATGTTTTTAAACAATATAAATTTTCAAGATAAAATTTATTACGAGTATGATTTTCCGCTAAAATTAATATTCGTTTACAGTTTTTTACAGTAGTTGTAATTGTTTGAGCTAAAATACGTGAAATGTCTTGCTGAGAATAGGTGCATAAATTATTAAAACCAGCAGGAAATAAATTGGTGTCTACGACAGCGGTTTTAAAATCATTCATGCGAATATCTACAGATGAGTAAATGGGCAAATCCTGACAATGACATACACTATTAAGATCTTCTCTAATAGCCTCAAAGTTTGTTTTAATAATATGTTTTACATAATTTAAGTTCATAACCATAATGATTATAAATTGTAAAATGTATAGCTATAAATAAAAACCCTTTTTTTTAAAAATTATATTGCAGTTTCAAATATTATATTAAAATTTCAATTTAGAACGAACTAAAATAGTTGTAAAAAGAGAAAAAAGGGCACCCTAATAAAATTGTTTTTTATTTACTTTAATGTTTATTTTAATATTAAATTATGGTTGGATTTTACAACTTTTAAAATTTGGTAATGGATCGAAAGATCGATCATAGTGATTGTAATCTGTGTACGGAGTAGTTGAACTAAAAGAACTTTCAATCAAACTATTTACAAGAAGTTATATTTTTTACCTTCCAATTAGAAATATTTAGGGTAAGAGATCTGGTATAAAAAAACAGCCAATCCGTATCTCTAGCGATAAACATCTCACTCGTACTGTTAAATCTTAAGGTGCTCAAACTTGAATCAATTTCGGGACAATTAAAAGGATTGGTATGGGGCCTATGATTGGTGTGACTACATAAGGTGAGCCCCTCAAAATATTCATAAATAGGCAACCGACCTAGTTTTTCTGACGTTAGTCCTCCTAATTGAAGTGCTTCCGTAACCAGCCAATAATCGCTACATTGGCTTTGGGTTGGAGCCAGTGATTAACTTCTCCTGACATGTGCATACGTGTAGATAATAACCCAATCGCGAGCGCTCTAAACACCTCCGCTGCTGGGCTATAATTT
>CAXBWG010000086.1:0-6477 GCA_963979105.1 uncultured bacterium
ATTGGCATGGGGGGCTAAAAGACAGTTTGCGAGATATGATTTGTGGATTAGATCAATATAAGAGAAAGTGGTATTACGTTGATCTAGAGAGAATAAAACGATCGATTATCAGTGATGCAAATTAGAGGGTATCCTATTTAGTGTAGGAATTACTTTTTTACGCCATGCTAAATAAATGTAATTATTCATAAAACAAAGATCCTTTAAGTTTAAGAACCCATTATATGTCTTAGATTGAAGACTTTCTTTTTTTTTAGGCTGTATCTTATTGATATTTTAGGTTTAGCTCTTTTAAAAACACAAAAAATAGCCTGGTTTACTTAATTAAATCTGTGTAGATTTTTTACCGGACACTAGTGATTGTAGTTTATTATAGGAAGTGGTTTTCAGTAAGCCGGATTCTGTGTAACGACAATCATCTATCTATCGGTTTATAGTAAAACTATAAACTCATGCAACCAACCCAGGAATTTAACGAGGTAGACAACCTCTTTTCCACTATTTGGTCTTGCTCCAGCTGGGGTTTACACTTCATTATTATTACTAATAATGATCGTGAGCTCTTACCTCACATTTTCACCCTTACTATTGATAAATCAATAGCGGTTATTTTCTGTTGCACTTTCCATCGAATTTCTTCGCCCTTCTGTTAGAAGGCAGCTTGTCTAATGGAGTCCGGACTTTCCTCTAGAGCAAGAATGCTCTAGCGATTGCCTAGTCAACCACTTCCATTAAAGACAGTATAACAGTTTTGTTAAGATTATGTTAATTATATGTTATGAAATTAAAACTAAGTTACTTTTAATTTTTTTAATTATTGCCTCTGGGCTAAATCCAAACTCTTCTGCAATAACATTTCCTGGTGCACTTAAGCCAAAGCTTTCAACTGTAACAAATGTTGCTTCATTGCCAGCATATTTATGCCATCCAAAACTGCTTTGTGCTTCTATTACAACAAAATGTTTTATGTTTTTAGATAAAATTGTGTTTTTGTAATTATCTTCTTGGGTATCAAATTTTTCCCAACTAGGAAACGATACAACTTGTGTTGAAATATTTTCTTTTTCTAACTTTTTTGCTACATCTAATCCTAAATTTAGTTCTGAACCTGTACTTAAGATTGCGATATCAATTGAATTTTCATTAGATGCATTTTTCACAATATAGGCACCTCTTGAAACATTGTCTATATTTGTTTCATCTAAATCTTTGCAGCTTTGTCTTGATAGTATTAATGCACTTGGGGAATTGCTTGATAGAGCATCTATCCAGGCTCCTTTAACTTCATTTGTATCTGCGGGTCTATATACGTTTAAATTTGGAATAGATCGCAAAGAGGCTAAATGCTCAACTGGTTGATGCGTTGGTCCATCTTCTCCTAATAAAATGCTGTCGTGTGTAAATTGATATATTACAGGAAGGCTCATTAACGCGGATAATCGTATTGCATTTTTCATGTAATCAGAAAATGTTAAAAATGTTCCGATAAATGGTTGGTACAGTGTTGATAAACTTAATCCAGTTGCAATAGATGCCATTGCAAATTCTCTAACTCCATATTTTATATTATTTTGTGTGAAATCATCTTTTGTTATTATTCCGCTTGATTTAATAAATGTTGAATCGGAACATGATAAATCAGCAGAGCCTCCAATTATTCTAGCAGATAAACTTGCAAGCTCTTGTATAACAGCGCTTGATGATGCTCTGGTTGCTAAATTTGGCTTTATAGTTAATGTTTTAATTGCTGTTTTGTTTGGCTTAGATAAGTGAGATGTTTGTAATTCATTTAATAGTTGTGCTTTTTCAGGATACGATGTCGACCAGTTTTTTAAGGTAGTTGTCCATTGGCTATAATTAGTTTCAGATTCTTTTGTTTTGTTACTAAAAAATGTAGTTACTTCAGGATCTACAAAAAATTTAGGAGATAGGGGAATCCCTAATTTTTCTTTAGTTAGGTTTCCTTCTTCTTCACCTAAAGCTTTTCCGTGGGCCTCAGAAGAACCAGATCTATTTGGAGATCCGTATCCTATAGGAGTTTTAGCAATAATTAAAACGGGCTTTGTTGCTTGTTTTGCTTTTATTAGGGCATTATTGATTTCGTTATAATCATGACCATTAATGCTTATTACTTCCCAATTGTAAGATTTAAATCTAAGTTCTACATCTTCTGTAAAACATTCATCTGTAGGGCCGTCTAGACAAATATTATTTTTATCATATATTACTATTAAGTTATCACAGTTGAGATGTCCTGCTAAAGAACAAGCCTCAGAGCTTATCCCTTCCATTAGGCAGCCATCACCGACTAAACAATATATTGAATGGTCTATTAGAGTGTGTTCTTTTGTATTAAGGTCTGATTTTGATTTTTTTTCAGCAATTGCAAGTCCAACAGCTTGCGCTAAACCTTGGCCTAAAGGACCTGTTGTTGTTTCTACACCTTTTTTGATTTCTTTTTCTGGATGACCTGCTGTAAAGTAATTTAATTGTCTAAAATTTTTAATATCATCAAGGCTTATATCATATTGTGCAAGATGTAAAATTGAATATTGAAGCATAGATCCATGACCTGCAGATAAAATAAATTTATCTCTATTTAACCAATTTGGTTTTTTTGAGAAGTAATTTAAGTGATATCCAAAAAGCACACTTATTAAATCAGCACAGCCTAGGGGTAATCCGGGGTGACCGCTATTTGCCTTGTTAATTGCGTCAATCGAAAGTCCTCTTATAGAATTACTTGTTTTTTTTAATATATTAAAATTTATCATTTTTAAGTTCTCATCTTCCGGTTATAATAGAAGTAAATTATATACTTTTTATTGTGATAAACACAATAATTTATATTATAATAAATCAATTAATAATGGATGATGCAATGTCGATAGATAAAACACTAGAAAATGAATTAAATATTAATGTTCCTTCTCAGGATTATTTTAATAATTTTGCTACAGTAGATAAACAACGCCAATATTTTGTGGATTTGTTTAAAGATGTTAACGGGTATCAAGTTTCTTATGAAGAAAAAAAGAAATTAGATTTATTTGAAAATAAAACGTTTACATATTCAGAAGTTGATTTTGATGGGTTTAAAGCGATTTTAGATATTGTTAACCCCCCTAATGATTATGTTTTTTTTGATTGCGGTTCGGGCTTGGGAAAGGCGTTGCTTTTATCGTCTTTGTTAACTCCCTGTAAAAAGTTAATAGGAAGAGAAAAACTTCCTTCTTTAGTTGAAGAAAACAAGGCTATATTTGTTAAGTATATGGATTATTTAAAAAGAGATTATTCTAATGTGTTGATTCCTGAATTAGATTTAAAAGAAGAGTCTTTTATAAACTATTCGTTTAAAGATGTAGATGTTCTTTTTGCACATTCAACTTGTTTTGATAACGAATTAATGAATTCTTTAACTGATAAATTACTTGAATTAAAAAAAGGGTCTAGCGTTATAACTGTTACAAAACAAATTGATCATCCTGATTTTGAATGTATTCATAAAGGGTTTTACAAGATGAATTGGGGATCCCCAACAGTATTTATCTATAAAAAAATATAAACGTGCGTTTATTTGTTAAATCTTCTCAAGTAAAAGCATCTGTTATTGGTATTCCTGAAGACCAATTTCATTATTTGTCTCGAGTTTTACGATTAAGAAAAAAAGAGCATCTGGATATTGTTATAGATGAAACTAGATTGTTAGAAATTGAGTTTTTAGGGTTTATTAATAAAGATTTGCATTATTCTAAAGTTACAGAAAAGGTATTGGAACCTCTTGGTTTAGATATTACGTTAATTCAATCGTTACCAAAGCAAAATAAGTTTATAGATATTATTGATCATGTTACTCAAATTGGAGTGCGAGATATTTTTCCTATTTATACATCTAGAAGTATTGTTAAGTGGGATAAGAAAAAAGAACAAAACTATGTAGATAAATGGTCTCAACGTTGCAGGTCTGCGGCTGCTCAATCAAAACAATGTTTTGTGCCTAATGTGCATTCAATAACTTCTTTAAGTACTTGTTTGGATTCTTTTGATTTTAACCAGTTTGATTTATGTTTGGTTGCCTGGGAAGAAGAAGAGGGTGTTACATTGCATAATATTGTTGATAAATATCCAGAAGTATTTAAGATATGTATTTTAATTGGGCCTGAAGGCGGATTATCTATCGAAGAAGTTGATTTAATTAAAAGAAAAGGATTTGATATAATATCTATAGGACGTTCTATTTTTAGAGTAGAAATTGCTGCTCTTGTTTGTATGGCTCAATTATTATATTGTTATGATGTAAGGACGAATAAGTGTTAAGATGAAATTTAGTTATTTTTATATTTATTTAATTTTATTATCTCTTTCAACTTCTGGTTTTGCATATAACCAATCAAATGTGGCGGATCAAGATTTTATAGATAACGCTGATCAGTTTTCCAATGAAAATGGGGTTCGAATTTTTTCTGGTGATTCTGATTCTGTAATTCAAGAGGCTGGAGATTTAGAGTCTTCTTTTAATGGATATATAGATCCTTCTCAGATACCTGTTTCTAAAAAAAAGTCTCAGATTGATAATTCAAAAGAGGTAAAAAGTAGGGATTCTGATAATATTGGTTTTTCTTTTTTTCATATGGCAAATAAATCTAAAAAACAAGGTGTTTTACCTAAGGTTAATAGTAAGAAAGTTGGGTTTTCTTTTTTTAAAATGGCTGAAAACTCTAAGAAAATTCCTACAAATAATAAGGGTTTAAAATATTAATTTTAGTTGTTGTGTGCTAGAGATTTAATTAAGGTAAGTAGCGTTTATACCAGTGTTTGGCAATAATCATGATATTCCATGGAATTAGAGAAAGTATTATGATGTTTAAAATATAGGTGTCAAAAAATGCTAAAGCTAATACAATTCCTAAGATATTATTCATGATCATGCATGAGTTTGAGCAAGCTAATTTTTCCGATTTTGACTTCCAGAAAATACTAAAATAACCAACTAGTTGGAATAAAATAAAACACATAAAAAGAATTCCTATGTTTTTAATGTCAGTGCGTGTCATAGACGTTAGCATATTAGATTGAAATGAAATACATATCATTATCATAAAAGATAGAAGAATGATTATTTTGAAATTTAAATAGCTTTTCATATTAGAAATAATGCTATCTTTTAATAGTTGTTTTAATGCTTTTGCTATTATAAAGGGTATAAAAATTATTTTAAGTAAATTTGTAAATAACCCAAAATAATCTAAATTCAAATCAGCTTGAAAAAAAATGAAAAATAAAAATGGGATAGTAAAAATAGATAATAAATTAGATACAATAACGATGGTAAGGTTTAAAGATGTTCGGGCCTTCATTATATCTGTAAATACAGCAGAAGATACCCCTGTAGGCAATGCTGCTAGAAAGAATAAGCTCATTTGTAGTTTAAGGTCTAAGCTGCTAAAAAGGAAATAAACCATAATGGGTAAAATAATTAAATTTATTAAGCATATGTATAAAATGGTAAAGGGGCTTTTCATGTGCGTGACTACATCTAGAATATCTACTTTTAAAAAAAGTAGTAACATGATTGTCATTATTATATAAACTACAAGACCTTCAAATGCTTGAAAGAAAGAAGGGAAAATTAATCCAGAAAAAATAGCTATTAATAAAAAAAGCCAAAAAAATTTATCTGTTTGTTTAAGGTATTGCATAATATTTTAGGAAATAATTTTAGATTAACTAATACATTATTGTTTGGTTTTTTTATTTTGTCAATCTATTTAAGTTAGTCCTGCTGTGTTAATGATACATAATTGAAATAATAATAAATAAATTTTTATTTATTTTTTAAATTGTAACGTAATTGTAACGCCTGGGTTAAATGTATATCTTTAATAGGTATAGAGTTTTCTAGATCTGCTAATGTTCGCGCTATTCGTAATACACTATTTGCAGATCGTGCTGTTAATGTTCCTTTTTGTATGAAATATCCTAGGATTTGTTTTTGTTCCTGGGTTATTTTGTTAGAGTTTGTGAATTTAGAAATGCATATTGTTCCATTTTTTTCATTTGATTTGTATCTTGCTTTTTGAAATGTTAATGCTTTTTTAATTTTTGAATTCATTACCTGAGTTGAATTTTGAGAATCGTTGTCTTGGGTATAATCATTTTTTGATAATCTGGGAATTTCAATTATTAAGTCAAATCTATCTATTAAAGGTCCAGATAATTTTTTTAGATATCTATTTTTTTCTGAATCAGTACATTTGCAGTTAACTATAGAATCTGTTGCATATCCACAAGGGCAAGGATTCATAGCTGCTGCTAATAAAAAGTTTGCAGGGTAACTAATACTTTGAGCAGATCTCGTGATTGTTATCTTTTTTGATTCTAAGGGCTGTCTTAGAATTTCAAGTGCTTGTTTAGTAAATTCTGGTAACTCATCTAAAAATAATATTCCATGATTTGCTAAGCTGATTTCGCCCGGGA
>CAXBWG010000087.1:0-6431 GCA_963979105.1 uncultured bacterium
AGCTTGAGCGACTGCCATTGCTGTTTTTGTGTTTTTGTTAAAAAACAGATCCTCAATTGCAACTTGTTCAATTGTGTATTTTGATAACAATTTTTTTATATCGTGATTAATGTTGCTTAGCCTTGATGCCAATGGGGTATTTGCTTTTGTTGTAATTGCGCCATATGAAATTGGGGTAATTTTAGATCCTGTTTTTTCTATGATTCCGTAGCCGATGATTGCGTATCCGGGGTCTAATCCAAGAATGATCATAGTTTAGTTATATCAGATGCAACTATATATAGTGTGTCGTTTGGTTTTATCATATTTCTAAAATTAATCTTTCCTGTTTTAAGAATTGTTGTTTGGTTAAGAATGTTTGGCTGATTAATCCAGCTTTCTAATGTTGTATTTTTTATATCTGCAATTTTTATTTTCTTTTGATTATAAATAATAACATTGCAGGTGTATGTGTTGTTTCCTGATTGTTTTGTTGTTTCTAGGTAATGACATAGGCTATCTTCTACGCTAAGCCATTGCATTACGCCCATCATAATAGGGTTGTTTGGGAAATGGCCCTTTGTTAAGGGGTGGCTTTTATTGTAGGTGTAGCTTGATATAAAAGAGGTGTTTGTGTGTTCAAGTAGAGCATCGCAGATGATCATAGCAGTTTCTTTGTTTCTAGATGTTTTATTGTATGAAATAGGGGGGCTTTGAGGAAATTCTATTTCAGTTGGTTTGGTTTCTGGGGCTTTTTGATTGATGTCTACAAAAAAGGCACTTAAAACTCCTGAGCAAAGGTCTTTTCCGTTAGACTTAAGTGTTCCTCCGCATTTAATAAATCCTTTTTTTGAGCTTATATGTTCTACTTCTCCTGAAATGGAGTCTCCTAGGTTAACACTTTTGAAAAATTCAAAATTCGAAATAGATGCAAAAATTGCTGTTTTGTTTTTATCTTGATTGTTATAAATTGCTATTGCAGCGAGTGCTATAATTTCCATATAAAATGGCGTTATAAGAACTTTTTGATTTGTTTCGCTGATTTTGTAAAATAGGTGTCTATTAAGAGGGTCGTTTTCTGTGATTTTAAGATCTAATGTTCCTTTTAAAGGAGTTTGTGGATCTTTTGTAATACAGTCTAGTAATATGTTTTCATATCGATGTGGAATAAAGTCTGTAATATTTGTTGTTTTTTCTAAAAAGGTCATTGTTTTCCAAGTTCGTCTTTTAAGCTTCGAATGGATTTTGTTAAGAGCCTGGAAATATGCATTTGTGATAGCTGCATTCTATCTGCAATTTCTGATTGAGATAGCCCGCCGTAGAATCTTAAGTAAATGATACGGCGTTGTCTTGACGTTAGTTTTAGAATGGCTTGTTTGAGAGTTTCTTTTTTTAGTAACAGATCTTCTTTGTGGTTTGTTCCGATATGATCAAGCAGCGAGGGCTCGCTGCCTCCGGATTTGTCGGAGGTATATGTTGGGGCATCTAATGATATTACTTTAATGTTTTGCCCTATTTCCATTGATTCAATTATTTTTTCTTCGCTTACTTCTAATTTTTGAGACAAATCGGCAATTGTAAGTGAACGGCCTTCTTGTTGGGCTATATTTATTTCTTGTTTGATTTTTGAGTATATTTCTTGTAATTTTCGTGGGATTTTTACTATTTTACTTTTATCTCGAAAATAATGTTTGATTTCACCGATAATGTTGGGCGTTGCAAACGTAGAGAACTCCGTGTTTTTTTCTAACTGAAATCTATCGAGAGCTTTTAGAACGGCAATTGAGCCAACTTGTATAAGATCATCTAGGTCATCTCTATGAAATGCGAGTTTTCTTGCGATGTATTCAATTAGTGGTTTGTAGTTTTTTATAATATCTTCTTTTAAAGACTGATCGCGGGTTTCCACGTATTTTTTTACTAAAGGATCTAATTTTGGGTTCAAATGTGAGCTCTTTTTTTTATGATTTTAGTTAGAATAATATCATATTCATTGTTATAATTTCAAACATAATGTATGAATATGATTCTCGCAAAATAAAGCCAGGCGCTATTTTTCTATGTTTACCCAAGGCAGACGCTTATTGTGAAGAGGCTATGCTTAACGGGGCAAATGATATTATTAAGTGTACAAGAGCGGAAATGTCTGAGCTTGCTAACAAGAAATATGGGTTTCCATCGAATAAGCTTAAAGTTGTTGGCGTTACTGGTACAAATGGAAAATCAAGCGTTACAAGCTTTGTTCATCAGGGGTTACAGCGCCTAGGGGAAAATTCATATTTACAAGGGACTTTATCTGCTAGATTAACAACTCCCGAATCGTTAGATTCTATTAAAGCAATGCGGTCTCATTTAGATGATGGGGGTACTTATTTTGTGATGGAGGTATCGTCTCATGGCATTCATCAAAATCGTGTAGATGGAATAGAGTTCGATGTTAAGTGTTTAACAAATATCTCACAAGATCACTTAGATTATCATAGTACATTTGATGCCTATAAACAGGTGAAACTTTCATTTATGAATGAGTTTTCAGGAGTTTCTATTTTTCCTCAGGAGTTTAATGAATTTTCTCATATAAAAAATAATCAGGTTTATGGAGCTTTTAATCAGGAAAACTTAAAAGCGGCATATGCCATTTTATTATATTTAGGATTTGACGATAGTAACTGTCGTGAGGCGTTAAAACAAGTAATTTGCCCTGAGGGAAGATTTGAATTTATAGATATAAAAAACATGTTTAAAGTAGTTGTGGATTATGCTCATACTCCGGATGGATTAAAAGGTGTATGTAGCGAGGCTAAAAACATTGCGAAAAAGAGTGACGGAAAATTATTTGTTTGTTTTGGATGTGGTGGAGATCGAGATCGGTCTAAGCGACAAAAAATGGCAGAAGAGGCATCTAAAGTAGCGGATTTTTTGATGGTGACTCAAGATAATCCGCGACATGAAGACCCTAATCAAATTGTTGAAGACATTTTGCAGGGAATTTCTGCTAGTGTTGAGCATAAGGTAGTTCATGATAGACAATTGGCAATTGAAGCAGTCTTAGCCCTGGCATCTTCTAATGACGTTGTTTTAATTGCAGGAAAAGGGCATGAGGATTATCAGATTATTGGGTCTGAGCGTCATTATTTTAAAGATAAAGATGTTGTTATTAATTGGTATAATAAACAAAATAGCTTATGAAAGTTTCTATAGATACACGAACAATTAAGTCTGGCGATTATTTTATCCCTGTAAAGGGGCAAAATTTTGACGGGCGAGAGTTTATAGCTGAGGCTATTTCTAAAGGAGCTACGTTATTAGATGTGGATTTATTTTCGCATGCAAAAAAGTACCGTAAAAAATTAACTTGTAAGGTAATCGGTATTGTTGGATCTGCAGGTAAAACTACAGTTAAAGATATGTTATACAGCGTGCTTAATAAACAGTATGCTGTTGTGAAAACAAAAGAAAATCAAAATAATGAAATAGGCGTTGCGCTTACTTTGCTGGCAGCAGATGCTGATACGGAATTTTTGTTGGTTGAAATGGGAATGCGTAATAAAAATGATTTAACGGATTTAGCCAAGCTTGTTCAGCCGGATTATCTTATTTTTACAGGTGTTGGAAAATCGCATATTGGTTTACACAAAACATTTAAAGATTTAGCTAAAGCAAAATCTGAAATTTTTAGAAGGAGGCTGGGCTGGCAGGTAAATCAGAGATATTGTTTTATTAATTGTAACGGGTCATTTAATGAGCTGATTCAGACTAAAGCGATAAAGACAGGATATAAGTTAATATCGTCTACTGGAGAAGATAAAGTTAGTGAAAATATTAATTTGGTTTATAGCGCAGGGTCTTTTTTTGGCGTATCAAATGAGATTATAGAGGCTGGTTTAAAATTATTTAAATCCTCATCACATCGAATGAAGCTATATTATGTTTCTAAAGTGACACTATTAGATGATACGTATAACTCTAATCCAGAAGGGGTTCTTTATGCGTTGCAATATTTAAGGCGTTTTTCGGGACGTAAGATTTGTGTGTTTGGAGATATGCTAGAGCTAGGAGACTGTGCCGAGAGTGAACATCTAAAGATTTTAAATTATATACAAGATGAAGGTATTGATGTGGTATTTTTATTTGGGAAATATACCGAAGCTATATCGAATAAATTAGACTTTATTTATCATTTTAAAGATATCGATGTATTGAGTAGCCAATTAAAAGATGAGTTAAAAAAGGGGGATGTTGTGTTAATAAAAGGGTCTCGTGCTATGAAAATGGAGCGAATAGTTACATATTTAAAAGATGGAAATAATTAAGTTATATTTAATTTTGTTTGGAGTATCTATTTTTTTTCAAGCAAGTATAGTTTATCTTTTTAAAAAAAAGAAAATTTTTCAAAATATTTATAATTTGAGTCCTCAGTCTCATCAAAAAAAATCGTCAACTCCTTCAATGGGCGGGGTTGGGATGTTGCTTACTATTGGGGTTAGTTTTTTTATGTTTAATCAATCGGCGGAATCTCAATGGTTAATAATTGTGGTGTTTCTTTTTGGATTTATTGGATTGCTTGATGATGGGCTTTCGTTAATTTTAGGAAAAAATCAGGGGTTAAGAACTGCTCAAAAGTTTGGGATACAAGTTTTGTTTTCTGTTTGGGTTTTAGGCTTATATTCATATCAGATTAATGAGTTGAGTGTATGGGAATTTGTTTTATATGCATTTTGTTTTACTGGAATGTCTAACGCTACTAATTTAACAGACGGGCTAGATGGGCTATTAGCAGGGTCTTCTATTTTAACTTTAGGTGGGTTTTTATGCTTGATGTTGAGTTATCAGTTTAATTCCGGGGTAACATTTGTTGTGTGTGTGATGATTTCGGTGATTAGTTTTTTGTTTTTTAACCGACATCCTGCTTTAATTTTTATGGGGGATACAGGCTCTTTGTTTTTAGGGGCGTTTTTTTGTGCGCTCAGTATTCTTTTAGGGAATATTTGGATTATTATTCCGTTTTGTGCTCTTTATATTTTAGAGGCGGTATCTGTAATTGTTCAGGTTCTTTATTTTAAATGGAGCAAAAAACGTATTTTCTTGATGAGTCCAATACATCATCATTATGAATTGTTAGGGCTGAAAGAAACGACGATAGTTTTATTGCTTTGGTGTGTTCAGTTAGGGTTTATTGTATATGCTTTTAGTTATTTAATTTGACTTTTCAAAATAGATTTTTTTGTTTAAAATAGAGTAATGTTCTTTTTACGAAATGTTGTTTTAGGTTTGTTTTTAGCATTAACGTTGTTAACTCAAGCATGTGATGGCGATAAATTAGATACCTCTCTTTTAAAAGATAAATCTAATCCTGTTGTTAAATTAGAGACAACACACGGCGCTGTTTATATAGAGCTTTATAAAAAAGAGGCTCCTGTTTCTGTTGATAATTTTATTTCTTATGTTAATTCAGGATATTATGATGGAACTATTTTTCATCGAGTTATTAAAGGGTTTATGGTTCAGGGCGGAGGGTTTAATCCTGGAATGACACAAAAAAAAGTGAAAGATTCAATAATAAATGAAGCCGCTAACGGATTGCATAATGTTCGTGGAACTGTTGCTATGGCTAGAACTCAAATTGTAGATAGTGCAACTAGTCAATTTTTTATTAATGTAGTTGATAATTTATTTCTTGATTTTAAAAGTAAGCGTGCAGATCAATTCGGATATGCTGTTTTTGGGAATGTCGTTTCTGGAATGGACGTAGTTGATTTAATACGTAATGAAAAAACGACTACCGTAGGTTATTTTAGAGATGTTCCTGCTGCAGATATTGTTATAAAAAACGCTAATTTAGTTAAACGTTAATTTTAGGGCACTTGTTTCTATTTTTTGTGATTTTGAACATATTTTTGTAGCGGTAACGTTAAATGTGATTGGAGTTTTGTTTAAAGAGGGCTCGCATTTTATTTTTGGATAATTAGAGATATTGAGATTTGTACTAAAACTTACATATGGAATTTTTTTGTTTAAGCATACTGTTAACGACATCCAGTCTACTAGTTTTAATAAATGGCTTAATTCGTCTAATGTGTTTTTGGAGTATAGAGGTTTTAGAGCTTGCTTTAGGGTGTATTGAATTTCTTTTTCTGTGGTTAAAAAGTTAGATAATTTTTTTTTGTCTACGTGATTATCAGTATTACTAGCGCGGATATTTGCCAAGTAAATATTATGAGTACAGATTAAATATTTAGAGAGTTTTTCTTTTGTATTGATAAGGTGTCTAGATGCTGTCCAGATTTCGATATGAGTTGATGTAGAAATTTCTGTAAAATCTAAGGGGATTGTTGAATTTTTTTTATACATTGGATTAGTGTCGTAGTGTTTCCAGCCGTGATCATGAAAGCGGGCGGCGTGATATAAGGCTTTTTTTTGTTTGGGGGGGAATTTTTGATAATTATTTAATT
>CAXBWG010000088.1:0-6284 GCA_963979105.1 uncultured bacterium
CGGGAGGGGCTTTTTTCCACCACCTGCAAGGCCTATATGTGAAATACTATGATGTGGTGTTCTGAAGGGACGTTTAATTGTTAAAATGTTTTGTGGTTGATTTATGTTTAGACTTTGTATTTTTATAATATCTATACATTCTTGATGTGTTAGTTTTGGTAAAATTCCAGGAAGCCGATTTAATAGCATTGATTTTCCTGATCCGGGAGGTCCAATTAGTAATATATTATGACCACCTGCAGCTACAATCTCCATTGCTTTTTTTCCTATTTGCTGGCCTTTTACATCTGCAAAGTCTAATTGGTTTTTATCTTGATTTTGGGTGAATTTGAAGGCCCCTTTATAGGGAAACTTGTAATTGATTTTGGCAAGATCTTTTAAGTTTTTTATTGGGTATATATCGATTTCTTTTATTAAGCTTGCTTCAAATTTGTTTTCATATGGGATGATACATTTTTTTGTTGGTGTTTTTGCGATCATCTCTGCAATAGAAATCATCCCTTTTACAGGTTTTATATTTCCATCTAATGAAAGTTCTCCAATTAAAAAGATATCGTCGTTTATATGAAAATGGTGATTACACATTAATAGACCTGCAGCAATTGGTAAATCTAGACAAAGACCTTCTTTAGGAAGAGCAGCGGGTGCTAAATTTATAATATATTGTCGTAATGCATATTCAAAACCAGAGTTTTTAATAGCCGTTTTTATTCTGGCCTTACTTTCTTTTATTACAGCATCTGGTAGTCCAACGATAATTTCCTGAGGGAGTCCTCTTTTAGAATCTATTTCTATATTTATTTCTAATGCATTAATTCCTATTAATGTTGCACTTTTTATTTTTGAGATCATTTGTATGTAAATATATTATAAAAAATATATTACGTAAATAAAAAAATAAATAAATTATTATATTACATTAATAGCTTGTGTAAATATAATATATATAAATGAGGATATGTTTAACCCGAATAATGCAGTTGAAATGATGATAGTGCGTTATTTTGGGCATAAGTGAGTTTAATTTAATTAGTTATATTTATATAAAATAGTTGTTAAATGCATTTCCTATGCTTCCTGCGGTACCAAAAATAATTATATTTGTAATAGTTTTATTATACATCTAAACAAGTTATTAATTTATAATTTTTGAGGCGTTAATTAATGAATTTAATTTTAGTTAAGTAGTGTTGCTAGATTGCTTTGAGAAGGGTGTTTTTTTAGGTTTGTGCTGGTTGTTGATGGGGGTTGTTCATTTTTGATGCATAGTCTTCCCCATTCGCTAAAACTTTGCGGAACTGAAGAATTTGTTTTTTGGTTTGAAGGCTGATTTTCTTGTTCGTTTTGGGTTTCTTTTTTTATGTTTGGGGTGTTATAAGTAATTATTGCAGGTTTGTTTTTTGGATCAGCAATAAAAGTTAAAGTTGGTCCTTTCAGGGGGTGTTTGCTTAATAGGTGGGATGTTTGAGTTAATATATTCATAATGTTACTTCTTTAGTTAGTAAACTTTTTTATTTTTTCATTTACTTTATATAAAATAATAGTTTTTGTAAATTATTTATTGTTTAATTACTATTCTCATGGTTTACTTTTTTTATATATATTTTTTAGGAGTTAGCTATGGATTTAGAAACTGTTTTTGAGCGACAAATTGAGTTAAATGAGCGAATAAATTCAACTTTATATTCAGATATAAAAAAAGATCCTGAATTACGTAGAAAATGGTTTTTAAATTTTGAAAAGGCTTTAAGCCAAGAATCAGCAGAAGCTATAGATAGTTTAAATTGGAAATGGTGGAAAAAAGATGATGATGATTGGGATAATGTGAAAGTTGAGTTAGTTGATATGCTTCATTTTTGGGTATCTATGTGTACGATTGCGGGAATGGATGCCAAAGAAGTATTTAAATTATATGCTAAAAAAAATAAATTAAACTTTAAACGCCAAGATGAAGGTTATAAAGAAGGGTCTTACGATAAATATAAAAATGGTGTTGAAGATAATGTTGAACACGTATTAAATCCAAAAAAATAATGAGTTCAATTACAACTCCAAAAATATTAGACGGAATTGTATTGAAATCTAAAATTTTAGATAGTCTTGCAACAGAAATTGAGTCATTAAATAAAATTTATAATAAAAGGCCAGGGTTAGCTGTTATTTTGGTTGGAGATAATCCCGCTTCTAAAGCTTATGTTGGAATGAAGAAAAAAGCATGTAATGCTATTGGGATAAATTCTTATGAGCATAAATTAGATGTTAATGTTACAGAAGATGACTTATTAGTATTAATTAATACATTAAATAATGATGTTAATATTCATGGAATTTTATTGCAACTTCCATTACCTGTTCATATTGATTCAGATAAAATGCTATATGCTATTGCTCCAGAAAAAGATGTTGATGGATTTCATCCTGTAAATGTGGGAAAGCTGTTGTTGGGTTTACCTACATTTAAATCGTGCACACCGTATGGTGTGTGTGAACTTATGAAATTTTACAATATCGATCCAACTGGAAAACATGTTGTTATATTAGGTCGGAGTAATATTGTGGGTAAACCTTTAGCTGCAATGTTAATGCAAAAACAAGTTCCTGGAAATGCAACGGTTACGGTATGTCATTCACGATCTGAAAATTTGCACGATATTACAAAATCTGCTGATATTTTAATTGCAGCAATCGGGAAAGCTTATTTTGTTACAGCTGATATGTTAAAGCCGGATGCAATTGTTATTGATGTAGGCATTAATAGAGTAGAGGATGAAACATCTTCTAGAGGATATAAATTAGTTGGGGATGTTGATTATGATAATGTGTTTGATAAGGTCGCTGCTATTACTCCTGTGCCTGGTGGAGTGGGCCCATTAACAATAGCTATGTTAATGACAAATACTGTAAATTCTTTTAAACAATTTAATTAGAAAATAGTATAGTAAGAAATTTTTCATTTTATTTTTAAATTAAATGTTTTGTATAAATTCGTTTGTATATTTCTTTTCTTGAGCGGATAAAGGAAAATCATATTGTGCAATTACTAGAGTTGCGTTGTTTTTTGATAGTTCTGTAACGTTACAAATTCCTTGTTTTTGATGACGATATATTTGAGTGTAGAAAACGTTTATTATAGAGCTGTTCATGTTATGAAAACGTTTGTTTTTAGGAAATATTATATAAAAAGGTGTAGTAGATGAATAAATTTTTTGAAATCGTTTATTGTCAAAAGATTTAATTGTTTGTAAATCTATAAAATATTCCATGAGTCTAGGGGATACATTATAGGTATAGTTTTCTTTTAAGTTCGGTTTGATTTTGTATGAAAGTTGTCTTAGTTGATAGCCTGTTTTGTAGTGATCGATTTTTCCAATCCATTTGAAATAGGGGAGTTTTGACATGCCTATTAAAAATAAAATGCATACAATTGTTTTTGCAAAATTGACATGGGTCTTAGAGTTTTGGTTAAACCATGTTTTTCCATTGATAACTTGTTTTAATACATAAAAGGCCATGCAAAATAAAAAACCTGTTGTGTAATCATGATTATGAGATCCTAGCCAAAGTGCGCGATAAAAAGTGCCTAATAAGTAAGCGCTATAAATAGGTAATGAAATAATAAACGTACTAGGCCATAGTATGGCAAATAAACCCATTGATAAATGAGCACGAAATAACATTAATAGTTTTAATCCTATATAAGAAAAAGGCATTAAACTTTCCTGTTGGTGGCTTGGGGCTTCAGCAAAAAATGGAATGACAATAAAAAAAATAAAAATACCGGTACAAGTGCCTGCTAAACAGATAGTCGGTCCCCATTTGTAATTTTTTTGTTCAATTAAAATAAATAACCCTAAGCTAACCCAAATTAACGGGAGGTTTTCTTTGAAAAAAACTATGGCAATTAACGGAATTAACATTCGTTTATATTTTTTTTCGTAGGTTAAAAAGAAGGCCCAAACTATAAGAGGGATAGCTAAAGATGTTGCCTGGTTTTCAGCATACATTGTTGTAATAATAACATCGTGTACACACCATAGAATTGGTAATAAATAGGCCCATGTGTTTCTTAAATGTTTTTTTCCGTAATGTAATAACAAGAGGGGGGTAGTTGCAAATGTTGCTACTTTTGCTAGTTGTATAACCAACATAGACGGAAAGAATTTAACTATGGGTGCTAAAATTAATAGCGCTGGTCGAAAATGATTTATAAAGGGATGCGCGACATCGAGTAATTTATCTTCGTACTCTCCGTATAATGCCCAATGAATAACGGGTTGAATGTGGGCGCCTGTATCCCATGTGCTAAATTTGGAGCAAAAAAATTCGATTAAAACGTTTGCTGTCCATGCAAAAACGCTAAGCGTGTAAATTGTCCAAAATATTTTTGGAGATGTGAAAAACTTTTTTATGGACATTACTTAATAATAGTAAATAATAAATAGTTTTTCTATGTTAATTATTGTTTTATATTTTATTCATCTAAATATTTTTTAAGCGTTTTTTTAAAGGGTGCCATAAACTCTATTGGTAGTGGAAAAACTATTGTTGAATTTTTTTCATCTGCAATATTACTTAATGTTTGTAGATATCTTAGTTGTAGGGCTTGAGGTTCTTTTGCTAGGTTTTGTGCAGCTTTGAGTAACTTATGCGATGCTTGGAGTTCTCCTTCTGCATGAATCACTTTTGCTCTTCTATTTCGTTCTGCTTCTGCTTGTTTTGCAATTACACGTACCATTGATTCATCTAAATCGATGTCTTTGAGTTCGACATTGGTTACTTTTATTCCCCATGCATCTGTTGCTTCATCGATAATTTTTTGGATGTGTGCGTTTAATTTGTCTCGTTCAGATAACATTTCATCTAATTCGTGTTGACCTAGTACAGATCTAAGCGTTGTTTGTGCTAATTGGCTTGTTGCTGAATAGTATTCCTCTACATTAATTATTGCTTTTTGAGCTTCTACTACTCTGAAATACAATACAGCATTTACTTTAACAGAAATATTATCTTTAGAGATAACATCTTGAGGGGGTATATCCATTACGATAACTCGCATATCTACTCGTGTTATGATTTGAATAAATGGGATTACCAAAATTAACCCTGGTCCACTAACACTTGTAAACCTACCAAGCGTAAATATAACGGCTCGTTCATATTCTTTTAGAATTTTTACAGCGGATGATAATAAAATAAACACAATAAAAAATGTAATAATTAATGCAAACATTTAGGTTTCCTCCTTAATTTTGTTAATATTTAATTGTTTGTTTTGTGTAGTCTCCACAACTACTTTGTCTCCTTTTTTAAGTGGTTTAGTTGTTAGTGCATTCCATATTTCACCTTCTATTTTAATTTGTCCTGTTTTAGAAAACGATTCTAGGCAATACCCTGTTTTTCCAACTAGAGCTTCTATTCCTACAAGTGCTGGCATTTTATGTGCTTTTAAAATAAATCGTATTATTAATATAAAAAATAAGGCGTTAAGGATTGCAGTAATAAAAATAAGAGTAGAATCTATTTGTAGTCCAAGTTGGTTGGGCTCTATTAACATTAATGAGCCTAAAATAAAAAGTCCTGTACCGATTGCTCCTAAAATTCCAAAACTTATTACAATTGCTTCTGCAATCCATGCAATAATACCTGCAAGCATTAATAAAATTCCAACTATAGATAAAGGAAGTAAGTTTAGTCCATAACACCCAATAATTATTGCAAAAACACCAAGGGCGCCAGGAATTATTAAACCAGGGTTAGAAAACTCAAAAATCAAACAATATACACCTGCTACTAATAGTAAATAGGCTACATCTGGACTGGCGATAATGCTTAAAAGTTTTGTTTTCCAGTTTTGTTTTATATCTATTACTGTATAGGTGTTTGTACGTGGAAGTTCTTCTAATATGTTTTTTTCTTGAATTTGATTTAATAAATCATCTATGTTTTCTGCAACAATATCTATAACGTTTTGTTCTAATGCATTTTTAGAACTAAGACTTTTGCCATCTTTTACTGCTTTTTTTGCCCAATCTACGTTTCTATTACGTAATTGAGCTAAACTTTCAATATAAGCAATTGCATCATTAATAATTTTTTTCTCCATTGTTGATTTTGTGGATGCTTTATCTTGAGTGTCTTTTTGAGATGATTCTTGGCTTAGGTCAGTTAAACTTACAGGAGTTGCTGCTCCTAAATTTGTTCCCGGGGCCATTGCTGCTACGTGGTTTGCGTATAATATATAAGTTCCAGCACTAGCGGCACGTGCCCCTTGTGGACTAATATAG
>CAXBWG010000089.1:0-6244 GCA_963979105.1 uncultured bacterium
AATATCCCCCCTGCTGATTATGCGCACCATATAGCAATGTTTTATCAACTAAGGCGTGCATTTTACTTTATAGATTCATTCTTAAAAGGAAATAGCGACAGTATAAAACTAGTAAAACAAGAAATATGGAATTGCATTTTCACCTCTACTTTAGAACTATACAATGATCAGCTATGGAATAAGATGGAAGACTTCTCATTGCTAATTACAGGCCCAACAGGAACGGGTAAAAGTATAATTGCTAAAATTATCGGGTATTCTAGTTACATTAAATTTAACACGCATACACAGTGCTTTGAAACATCGTTTTTAAATATGTTTCGCAGTATAAATTTAACAGAATATTCAAGTTCTCTACTTGAATCAGAACTTTTTGGTCATGAAAAAGGAGCCTTTACAGATGCAATAAATGAAAAAGAAGGTATTTTTGAAAACACCACACCAGCACATTGTATTTTTTTAGACGAAATAGGAGAAACTCCACTATTCACACAAATAAAACTGTTACGCGTTTTACAAGATAGAAGTTTTTACAAAGTAGGAAGTATAACACCTGTAACATTTAAAGGCCGAATTATTGGAGCAACAAATAAGTCATTAAACGAATTAACAGACCCTAAAGTTTTTAGGCAAGACTTTTTTTTTCGTTTATCAAGCAACGTGATAAAACTACCAAGTCTACAAGCACAACTTCAAGAAAACCCTGCAGATATTTCTGATTTTATTACACACATAACTATGTATGTTCTAAAATCACCATCTTCACAATTAATAAAATCAATTACAACACAAATAACAAAATCTCTAGCAAATTATACATGGCCAGGAAACGTTCGAGAATTAGAACAAGCAATACGAAGAATTATCTTAACAAAATCATATAACCCTCATAATTATATTAAAAATCCACTCTTAAAAGAAATAACTGCTCAAGAACATTTATCTAAATATATTAAACAATTATATGATAAGCATAAATCTTATTCTAAAGTTGCAAAGATATTAAATATAGATAATAGAACAGTAAAAAAATATATATTTGAATAAAAAAAAATTAATATAGCTATAAACATATTTACCTAAAAAATATTTTAGCCTATATTAAAATCATATGATTCAAAAGATCTTAAAAAACATAGAAGATAATACTGTTTACGAAATTGCAAAAAAAACACCAAATTCTTTTTTTTCAACTATTTCTCAACAAACAAATAATTCTATTTATCTAAAAAGAGAAGATAAGCAAGATGTTTTCTCGTTTAAAATCCGTGGTGCTTATAAAAAAATATCTTCACTTTCAGCCGCTATTCAACAAAAAGGAATAATTGCTGCGTCTGCCGGAAATCATGCGCAAGGCGTTGCCATTTCAGCAAAGAAATTAAAAATAAAAGCAATTATTGTAATGCCTGCAACAACACCAAAGATTAAAGTTGAGGCCGTAAAATCTTATGGAGCTAAAGTAATTTTAATGGGAGACTGCTATGATGATGCATACGATTATGCAATTCAATTAGCAAAAGATAAAAAATTAACGTTTATTCATCCATACGATGACATTGAAGTGATTTCTGGACAAGCTACAATAGCAAAAGAAATAACAGAAGATTTTGATAAAATAGATTATTGCTTCATTCCTGTTGGCGGAGGCGGTCTATTAGCCGGTATGACAACTTATTTAAAAGAAAAAATGCCAAACACTAAAATTATAGCAGTTGAACCAGAAAATTCTGCATGTTTTGAAAAAGCATTTAAACAACGAAAACGAGTTAAACTAGACCAAGTAGGAATATTTGCAGATGGCGTTGCTGTAAAACAAATTGGAAAAATCCCATTTGAATTAACTAAAAACAAAGTAGATGATTGTATTTTAGTAACTACAGATGAAATTTGTGCAGCAATAAAAGATATTTACGATGAAACACGAGCAATAGCAGAACCTGCAGGGGGTCTATCTTTAGCTGGAATAAAAAAATATATAGAACAAAAAAAAATAAAAAATAAAATATGTATTGGTCTATTATGTGGTGCAAATATTAATTTTCATAGATTACGACATATCTCAGAAAGAGCAGAGATTGGAGAAAAACATGAAGCTTTATTTGCGATAGAAATCCCAGAAGAAAAAGGAAGTTTTTTATCTTTTTGTAAATTACTTCAAAATAGATTTGTTACAGAATTTAACTATCGCTACAACACCTCAGAAAAAGCTCATATATTTGTAGGAATTCAATTAAATGACAATGAAAAACCAAGTGACTTAATTAATTACTTTAATGAACACAACTATAATGCACTAGATTTATCATCGAATGAAATGGCAAAGTTACATATTCGGTATATGGTAGGCGGTAAAAGCAAACTTATAACGAACGAAAAATTGTATAGATTTCAATTTCCAGAACGACCAAAAGCACTTCTCAACTTTTTATCTAAACTTGGTTCAATATTCAATATAAGTTTATTTCACTATAGAAATCACGGAGCCGCCTATGGGCGAATATTAATTGGAATTCAAATACAAGAGGAAAAACTAGATTTATTTAAAAATTTACTAACTGAAATAAATTACGTCTATTTTGATGAAACAAATAATCCAGCATATAAATTGTTTTTATAAATTTTCACTTAATTGTTTTTAACCTTATTAGATTTTGTTTTGCTAACTTGTAATCGCCAACACTAATACTTTTTTTATAATAATATTCGGCCAAAACCTTATCTCCCTGCATTTCATAAATAACACCTAAATTATTTAAAGCCACATCATAGGCATACCCTGGCGCAGAATAAATAGATTTTAAAAAATATTTTTTAGCTAAAATATAGTCATTTTTTTTGTATTTTTCATACCCTAAATTATTCCAAAGAACAAAACTTTGTGGCGCATATTTCAAATCATTTTTATAAAGTAGTTCCGCATTAGACCAAAATGTATTTCGATGATCAACTGTAAAAGAAAATATAAAAAAACAAAAAACTAACACAGATCTAACTAAAATTTTATTCTTTAAAATTAAGGGCCTTAATAAGGTAAATACTGAAAATAATAAGCCAAGATATGCAAATGACGCCCAGTGCTGTCGGATAGTAGAAGAAAGCCCTACAAACACATGTGAAACAGGTATTAAGCAAATAAAAAACCATCCAATCCCAAAATAATATAAGCGTAAGTTATCTGAATATTTAGTAAGAAAAAACATAATTAAAAAAATTAGTAATGCAATAAAAAAATAACTATTAAAAAAACTACTTTCCACATGATGATACTCCATATGCAATGGATACGGAAAAAAGAATAACTTTATATATTCAACAAAAGAATAAGCTAAAGTAGATAGTTTTTCATAAAAGCTAGCATGATTTATCCAAGATAATGCAGTTGACGTTTTAATATAAAAAAGTCGATAAGAAGAATACAAAACACCAAAAAACAACAAAACATAGGAAGTGAAATTATTGTTTTTAGTCTTAAATATATATGCATACACAATAAAAAGAACCGGAACAATTACACTGTTTTCTTTAGTAAGAAAAGCTAGAATAGTAAAAATAAAAACACTACAATCATAATAAGAAAAATCATATTTTGATTTTAAAAATGAATAAAAAGCAATCAAAGAAAATAAAATATATAAAACATCACCTCTGCCAGAAACATACGTAACAATTTCAACATGAACAGGATGTAAACAATATAACAATGTCATTAAAAAAGAATCAGTTTTTGTAAATGAAAAAAATTTCGAAATTAAAAACACAAATAACCCTATAAAAGAAAAACAAACTACATTAAAAAATCTAAATAAAACGGGATTTAACCCCCCGATTTTATAATTAAATAAATAAGTTAAAATTTGAATGGGCCGATAAAACTTTTGTGTTGAAAACTCTTCACCAAAAGCAGAATGAGTGAATATATTTGAAATATTATGCCAATCTTTAATAAAAGAATTATTTACAATCATTTCAAGATCATCCCAAATAAACGGATAATTAAAAGTTTTACAATAAAAAATTAGAAGAATAAAAAATATAAGAAAAAAAACTAAATAATTTAACTTATACTTACTAAAATAAGAATTCATAATAAAGATACATAAAATTATAATGAATCTGATATTAAAATCAACATAAATTAAAATCACAATACAAAAAATTAATAATAAATTAAAAGAAAATTGAATATTTCAAGTTCAGAAAGTATAATTTAATCTTATGAAATTTATATTAATAGCAATACTAGTAATTAGTAGTTCAATTCAAGCTAACCCTTCTAGCAATTCACTTGTCAACAAATACAAAATTGCCTATGAAAAGAAAACCTATTTTCCATCTATAAATTCTGAAAATCATTTTTATTCAATAAATCAATCGTATAAACAACAAAATGAATGGGTAAAATACTTATTAAAAGAAAATAAAAAATATGGATTTAAGTCTTCATTATCAACAAAAAAAGATCAATTAAAATACAATATAAACAACCCCATATTTGGAGTAATTATTGCAAAAACACCCTACACTAACTTTGATATATTTTACAAATCAGATTTTATTAACTTGCATGTATCGGCTAAATTAGGAATTAAATTAAAAAGAAAAATAACTAAACAAATAAAAAACAGTTACGATTTAAAAAAAGAAATCCACTCTATATACCCAATTATTGAATTATCTGAATATAAATTTAAAGATTTAAAAAAAATTACAATAAATGACCTAATTATATCAAACACAGGAACTTCAGGATTTATACAGGCAGATAAAATTAAAATAAAAGACTTAGATAAAATAAAAGTTAACATTAAACAAAATAAATCAACTGAATTCACAACAATAAATTATTCAACTGACCAACTATTAAATCAACTAAAATGGACAATAAATAGAGCTCTATCTAATGGCTGGAAAATTCATTCAAAAGAATTAATTTTCACATCAGCTTACACTGAACTTATCCCTGCAAAAAAAGGTAAATACATAATTGATTTCACTAATTACTCTTCTATAGTATTTGAAATTAGATAACTCTATATTGAAAACAAAACACCAACTAAATATGCTAAGCCAGAAGCAACTCCCCCAATAAACACAGTTTCAGAAATCGAAACGAATAAATTATTCTGAGTTATTAAACTTCGAAAACCACCAAGTAAATTTAATGCTAAAAACGTAAATGCAATTGAAAAATAGAAAGAAAAATCTACTTGATTAATAAAAAAATAAGGTAAAATAGGAATAAAACCAAAAATAATAAAAGAAAAAAAAGTAGCTAATCCAGTTTTAAGAGGGTTAATATGATCTGGATTATCTAGCTTACATTCATGTAATAGCATAAACTTAACCCAAAAATCAGAATTTTTACTAACTATTGCAGTTAAAGATTTAGAATCTTTTTTAGTAAACCCACTTTGCTGAAAAATAAACTCAGTTTCAGCCAATTCAAACTCTCTTGAATTAATAGTTTCATCTAATTCTTTATTATAATTATTATGATAAAACTGCTTTTTAGATTTTATTGAAAGATAATTACCAAAGCCCATAGCTGCGCCATCAGCAACTAAATTAGCAACGCCAAACAGTAATACCGTTATAATAGACAAATTTAACGTACCAGAGCCCAAACTAGCACCAGAAAAGCCAGAAACAACAGCAAATGTAGTAATAATCCCATCTGTACCACCATATACAGATTCTTCTAAATATTTAGAAAAATAAGTGGGTTTATGTTCCTTTTCAATATGATCATGAAATAATTTTTTATCCACGAAATTATTATAGTACAATTTAATAAAATATTAATAACAAAATTTTTTATCAATGAAAAACTTAAAATTAGATTTCTTTAATAAACCAACTATCGAAGTAGCAAAGGGGATTTTAGGTCACAGTCTATATATAAATAATAAAAACACTTTAATTGGAGGGATTATAAACGAAGTTGAAGCCTACACTCAAGAAGATTTAGCATCTCACAGTTATAAAGGAATTACACCTAGAAACCAACCCATGTTTAGTAAGGCAGGAACCATATACATATACAGAATTTATGGACTATACCACTGCCTAAATATTTCCACAGAAGAAAAAGGTCGTGGATGTGCAATATTAATTAGAAGTCTATTTTTTGATCCTTTTCATATACCATCTGGATCTATGAAATCCAATTTACTGACTGGTGATTTTATTTTTGTTTCCAAATATGAATATGGTTATAGCAAATATTCTTTTCCATTTGGAATCG
>CAXBWG010000090.1:0-6197 GCA_963979105.1 uncultured bacterium
CCAGATACCCTAGATTTTGATAAAAACTGAACAGCTTTTTTCATAGAATCAAATGTACACCAAAAAGAAACTATATTCTTTGGTTTTGGAATTAGCTTTAACGTAATTTTAGTTATAACAGCTAACGTCCCTTCACTCCCAACAAGTAAATTTTTTAAATTATACCCGGCAACATCCTTATGACATTTTCGACCCAATTTAAAAAAAGTACCATCTGCAAAATACCCCTCTAATGCCAACACATAATCGGCAGTAACACCATATTTTAAAGAATTTGCTCCTCCTGCATTTTCAGCGACATTCCCACCGATTGTACACCAATCCGAGCTCGAGGTTTCTACTGGATAAAATAAATTATGAATCAAAACAGCCTGTTTAAGATTATCTAATATCACACCCGGTTCAACAACAATACAAAAATTATTAATGTCTACATCTATTATCTTATTCATTTTTTCTAAGGACAAAACAATCCCCTTAAACTCAGGTATAGCCCCCCCCGATTTACCAGATCCAGCACCACGTACTGTTACAGGAACTTTATACCTATTTGCAAAACTCAACACCTCTTTAACATCAGCCGCACAAACCGCATGAATAACAACAGCCGGAACAATGCCTTTCAAATAAGATTTGTCTGTACAATAAGATCTTAAACTTTCATCAAAACAATATATTTCACCACGAAGCCTAGCTACTAATTCATCAAAAGAAATTTTATCCATAATCAAAAATTTAGTATAATTTAAATATGATTCGGTTTAAAGAATTAAAAATATTGAAAAATTTTTGAATATAGAATTAATTTGTTGTAAACTATCAAAGAAATTATATTTGGAGGAATAACGGTGACAAAAACACTTACTGAAATAAACGATCAAGTTAAACAAGAATCACATTTTGTTAAAAACATTATCACAGAAGCTCAAAAAGTTATCGTTGGTCAAAAATTTGTTTTAGAGCGAATTTTAATTGGCATTTTATCAGACGGTCATATTTTATTAGAAGGCGTTCCTGGCCTTGCAAAAACCTTAACAATTAAAACTATAGCAGATATTACAAATACAAATTTTAATCGAATTCAATTTACTCCAGATCTTCTACCTTCAGACATTATAGGAACAATGATTTATAACCAATCAAAAAATGAATTTACAGCTAAATTAGGTCCTATTTTTTCCAACTTAATTCTTGCAGATGAAATAAATAGAGCCCCTGCAAAAGTGCAAAGTGCCCTTCTTGAAGCCATGCAAGAAAAACAAGTTACTTTAGGAGATACAACTTATAAACTAGATGAACCCTTTTTAGTCCTTGCAACACAAAACCCAATTGATCAAGAAGGTACTTATTCATTACCAGAAGCACAAGTTGATAGATTTATGCTTAAAATAACAATTGATTATCCTAAAAAAAGTGAAGAAAAAGTAATTATTGAAAGAATGACCGGTACAACAATTCCAAGTACAAACAAAATCATTTCTAAAGCAGATATTATAAAAGCAAAAAAGATTGTTGAATCTATTTATTTTGATGAAAAAGTAAAAGAATATGTATTAGATATTGTATCTGCTACTAGAAATCCTAAAGAGTATAACTTAACCGAACTAAGCCAATTAATTAATTATGGAGCTTCTCCAAGAGCATCTATTGCATTGATTAAAGCAGCTAAAGCTCATGCTTTTATTCAAGGACGAGGGTTTGTTACACCAGAAGATGTTAAAGCAATTGGCGTAGATGTATTACGACATAGAGTACTTCCTACTTTTGAAGCCGAAGCTGAAAATATTAATTCAGATGAATTAGTTAAAAAAATATTTTCAGAAATAGAAGTCCCTTAAATTTTAATGATTCCAAAAGAACTCATTAAAAAGATTAAACAGCTTGAAATAAACACTCGTAAAATAATCGAGTCTACAGTTTCTGGCAAATACCAATCTGCCTTTAAAGGAAAAGGAATTAACTTTTCTGATCTTAGAGAATATCAAGTTGGAGATGATATAAGAAATATCAACTGGAAAGCAAGTGCCCGATCTAATACAACTTACACAAACCTATATGAAGAAGAACGAGAACTAACCGTTTTACTTATGATAGATATAAGTCAATCTGGAAGATTTGGCTCACAAGTTAAAACAAAACACGAATTAGCTGCAGAAATTGCTGCAATTTTAGGATTTGCTGCAGTAAAAAATTCAGACAAAGTAGGTCTATTGCTTTTCTCAGATCAAATAGAGGCCTATATCCCCCCTAAAAAAGGTAAAGACCATATGCTTAGAATTCTACGAGATATTTACTATACAAAACCAGCTGGAAAAAAAACAAATATCAACGAAGCCTTATCGTTTATAATGAATATGACATCTAAACGAAGTATCATTTTTTTAATTTCAGATTTTATAGACCAAAACTATGAACATCAACTTAAAATCGTTGCAAAAAAACATGATCTTATTCCAATACTTACAGAAGACCCTTTAGAGCTTGAGCTGCCAAAAAAAGGAATAATTGCATTCGAAGATTTCGAAACAAAAGAAATAATTTATATCAACTCATCATCTGAATCAGTTCAAAAAGCTTATAAAAATATTTGCTATGCAAATCAATTAGAAAAACACAGGCTCTTTAAAAGTTGTAATTGTGATTTTCTTAATTTGCGAACTAACGAAGATTATACATTAAATTTAATACAATTTTTTCAAAGAAGGCTTAAGTAACTAATGTTAAAACACCTCGTGTTACTACTAGTAATTATTTCATCTATTAGTTTTGCTCAAAGCCCGCAAGTAAATTTAAATGTAACTCCAAATAACTTATCCGTTGGAACGCCATTTTTATATACTATTAATTTACAAATGGACACCGCGTTTGATCTAATAAAAATCCCTTTAAAAGAAGAATTTGCAACTAACACCTCTTTAAATTTTATTACAAGTAAAACAAACAAAACCTCCTCTAACAATATAAGAATTATTAATCTTCATTACGAATTATCTTCATTTGAATTAGGAGACCAATTTATTCCTACTCAATCTATAATTGTGAAAAATTCAATTACAAATAAATATTCAAAGTTTTTATTACCTCAATACCCCATCTATATAGCATCAATTTCAGCGTTAGATAATCCAGAAAATTTAACTGTTAAAGTTTCTGACGCTCTATATTTTGAATTAAATTTAGATCTAAAAATTATTTTTTTCACTATAACAATTTTAGTTCTGTTAATAATAAGTAGTTTCTATACTATAAAATACTTTAGAAAAGAAAAGAAAGCCTTCTTAAAAACTAAAAAAGAAATACAGAAAAAAGATCCATTTAACGAATTCATTACAGCAATAAACAGCAACTATAAGACAATTTCAACTCTAAACATTAAAGATTACTATGTAAAATACAGTGAAATAATAAAAACATACCTATCATATATTTTAAAAACAAATACTATTGAGCTAACATCTATTGAAATATATGAACTTACAAAAGAAAAAATCAATGAACAAGATTTTAGGCGATTAAAAGCACTATTATCATTTAGTGATAAAGTAAAATTTGCAACATATGTTCCGTCTGAAAATGAAAACAAAGAATTTCTAGAAAAAGCAATTGAAACAATAACCAAACTACATCAAAATTATAATCAACAAAATTCTAATACAGAAACCTCACCTCACAAAAATAGTAAATCAAAGGAACCCTCGTCATGATTTTTGCAACCCCCTTATGGTTACTTAGCTTCATTCCCATAATATTCTTAATTATACTAAACAGAAAAACAAATAATATTCCGACAATAAAACATTCTAATGTTGCTATATTCAAGAAAATACAAAACAAATCCACAAAAAGGTTATCTAAATTTTCAAATATTTTAAAATATTTAATTCTAATATTAATTGTAATTACGCTTGCAAGGCCGCAGCTAGTCGATAAAGAAAATCAAGTTAAATCAGAAGGCATAGATATCATGATGATTATGGACACGTCTGGAAGTATGGCAGCAGAAGATCTAAAACCTAATAATCGTCTAGAAGTTGCAAAGCAAACAATGAAAGAGTTTATTTCACTTCGAAAACATGATCGAATTGGTTTAGTTGTATTTGGAACAGATGCATACACGCAAGTTCCATTAACAAATGATTATAAAATTATTGGCAATTTCTTTGATGACATTAAATTATCTATGGCAGGTGATGGAACATCAATTGGAATGGCAATAGCAACAGGCTTAAACCGGCTAAAAAAAAGTAAATCAAAATCAAAAATTATCGTTTTAATTACAGATGGAGAAAATAACTCGGGCGAAATAGAGCCAATAAGAGCTGCTGAACTTGCTAACGACTTAGGAATCAAAATATATACAATAGGAATTGGCCAAAAAGGAGGCGCTCCTATCCCGTTTTTTCATCCTGTTTTTGGAAAAGTATATTCAGACACACTAACATATCTAGATGAAGCAACTTTAAAAAAAATAGCAGCAATAACTAAAGGAACCTTTTTTAGAGCCACAGACCAAAAAAGCCTTCAAAAAATCTATACGCAAATAGACAAATTAGAAAAAACTAAAATAACTTCAAACACATACGTGCAAACTCACGATTTATTTCCAATTCTTTTAAAATTAATTTGTATATTAATATTTATTGAACTAATATTTTTTAATTTTATATTTATAGTAACGCCATGACTTTTAAAAATATAGATCAACTATTCTGGTTTTTAGCCTTAATCCCTATAGGGGTTCTAATGATTATTGGCCATAAAAAAAGAAAAAACAGACTTTCATCTACTATTTCTAAAGAGTTATGGAAAATCATTATCCCAAGCTTAAATTATTCAAGAAGATTTTGGAAACAAACAATAAGAATAGTCGCCTTAATTTTAATTTTAATTTCTTTATTGAGACCACAATATGGAATAATTTTTGAACAAGTCGAACGAAAAGGGCAAGATATTTATATAGCATTAGATTTATCAAATTCGATGTTAGCAAGTGATATAGCGCCATCTAGACTAGAACATGCTAAAAGAGAAATTTTATCGCTTATTGATGAATTAAAAGGCGATAGAATTGGCCTTATTGCATTTGCAGGCAATGCGTTTATTCAATGCCCCCTAACAACAGATTACTCAGCATTAAAAATGTTCTTAAGACATTTAAACCCAGGTATAATGTCCACTCCAGGAACAGATATTGCAACAGCTATTAAAACAGCGCGATTGTCTTTTGAAAGAGTTTCAAAAAACAACAAACCAATTTTAATAATAATTTCAGATGGAGAATCATTTGAAAATGACCCTATAAAATCAGCAGAAGTTGCTCATAAAAAGGGTATAGTAATTTACACATTAGGAATCGGATCAGAAAACGGTGACCCAATTCCAATATTTAATGATAAAAATCAACTAAAAGGCTACAAAAAAGACAAATCTGGAGAAATAATTCTTTCTAAACTTAACCAATCAGTACTAAAAGAAATCGCGATCACAACTAAGGGAAATTATTTCAACTCAAATTTAGGCGCATTTGTAATCGATAAAATATATAAAGAAATATCATTAAATGAAAAAAAACAGCTAGAAGATACTCTTTTAAAATTACATATTGATAGATACCAATGGTTTTTAGCTATCGGTTTTATTCTTTTGCTATTAGAAAGAATTATTAATGATAGAAAAAAACATAAACCCAACGATTACATCATTGCGAGGAATTAAATGATTAAACACATTACCATTTTATTATTATTGACCGTTACAATTTACGCTGTAGATTATACAGAATATAGACAAAATAAAAAAACTAAAAACCACTTCGATGAAAAAAGATATGAGCAAGCAGCAGAATCTCTAAACGAACTAATCAAAATCGATCCATCAAATTCGAAATATTATCATAATTTAGGACAAGCCTATTTAAACCAAAAAAAACCAGAAGAAGCAGAAAAGCATTTCCTACAATCCATAGATTTAAACAAAGAAGAAAACAAACGAAATACCCAATTAAACCTTGCCGCATCATACTTAATGCAACAAAAGATTTCAAAAGCAAAAAAACTTTTAAAAGAACTAATAATTAAAAACCCAAACGATTTAAAAGCAAAGCATAACTATGAATTAGCAACCATGTTGGAAAAAATTCAAGAAGAACAAGAACAAGAACAAGAACAAGAACAAGAACAAGAACAAGAACAAGAACA
>CAXBWG010000091.1:0-6144 GCA_963979105.1 uncultured bacterium
ATCCTTCTAATAGCGCTGTTTTTCCTACGCCTGCTTCTCCGACTAGTATTGGATTGTTTTTTTTTCTACGAGCTAGCACATGTTTCATTCGATCCAGTTCTTTTTCTCTACCAATAAGGGGGTCTAATTTTTTTTCTTTTGCAAGTTGTGTTAAATTAATACAAAATCGTTCTAGTGCAGATTGTTCGGTTTGTTCATTTATGTCTTCAGTATTAGAATTTTGAGTTTCTTTTTTAGATGTTGAATGCGAGATGTAGCGCGTTAATTTAAGTTTATTTATGCCTAATTTTTGAAGAAAGTAATTTGCATGAGATTCTTCTAGACGGTAAAAAGCAATCATTACATGAATACAATTAAGTTCTTTTTTTCCGGCAGAATGAACATGATTTGCAGCTACTTGGAGTGCAAATTGTGATTGCATACTAAATTGTGGAGTAGGTGGGTTTTCAATGTGTGTTAGCTGGGGTTGTAAGTCTAAAAAATCATTAAGATCATTTTTTAATAAAGTTATATTAATTTTAAAAGAAGAAAACATTTCTTGAACTTCGGTATCATTTAAAAACTGCATTAATAAATGTTCGCACGTTAAAAACTCATGTTTTTTTTCTTGTGCATAACTAAATGCGTTATCGATGGTTGTTTGTAAAGGTAAACTAATTTCCATTATTTAGTCTCATTATCTGGTTCGATAATACATTCTAGCGGATGATCATTTTTCTCGGCATGTTGTTTGACTTGAGCTTGCTTAGTTTGTGCAATATCGTAACTAAACACCCCACAAACACCTCTGCCTTGTGTATGTACTTTTAGCATAAGCTGATTGCTTAGCTGCTCATTTAGAAAAAATACGTGTTCTAATAACCATATAACAAACTCCATGGGTGTGTAATCATCGTTAAGTAACACAACTCGGTACATAGACGGTTTTTTAATTTTTGTTTTTGCTTGAGTAACTGTAGATGTTTTTGAATCTGAATATAAATCTCGATTTTGTTGATTTTTATTTACTACCATAGTTATATTTTAATATATTCTTTTAAAAAGTTAAAAAGTAATCTTCTTTTTAGTTTAAATTGCATTAAAATTTTATGAAATTATAGCCGCTTTTTTAATTTTTCTAACTAAACCAGTTAATACTTTTCCAGGTCCAATTTCTTGGGTTTCTTCTTTGTAATTTGTTAGAATATAGTTAATGCTTTCTACCCACTTAACAGAATTTGTTATTTGCTGAGATAAAAGTTCTTTTGCTGTTTCTTTTGTGTATTTTTTAGCTGTTACATTTGCAATAACATCTATTTTAGGTTCAGAAAATGAAAATGTATTTAAAAAGTCATTAAATTGGTTTTGAGCTTCTTTCATATAACGAGAATGAAATGCACCACTAACAGCTAAGCGAAGATATAGCCTTACATTTGCATTTTCAAATAGTGGTTTTGCCTTATCTATAGAATCTTCTGGTCCTGAAATTACGGTTTGTAGAGGTTCATTTAAGTTTGCAATATCGATGTCTTCTAAATTGTTTTCTTGTAATATTTCTTTGATTTTATTAATACTAATACCAACAATTGCAGCCATAGCACCACCTCTTTCTTGGCTCATGAGGGCTCCACGTTTTTGAACTAATTTTAAACCGGTTTCAAAGTCAAATACATCTGCAATGCAAAGCGCACTATATTCACCTAAACTGTGGCCTAGTAAAGCTGTAGGGGTTGGTGATTCTAGATTTAAATAAGATAAAACATTTACTGTGTATAATGCGGGTTGTGTAAATTGAGTTAGGTTAAGTTGTTCTTGAGGATCTTCTAAACATAATTTTTTTATATCATAGCCTAAAATATCAGATGCTACTTTTGTATATTTGGAGAATTTATCAAACAAGTCCTCTCCCATTCCAATTTTTTGCGATCCTTGACCTGGAAACATGTAGCATGTCATTTGTTTTCTCCTAAAACTGAATTTGAAAATCAGCTTAATGCAAATTGGAATTTGTGTAAAGAATAGTGAAAGAAAGTGTATTGTTTATAAAAAGTTAGTTTTAAAAATTTTGAAAACTAATTTGTTTAAAGTAAATCTGTTTTATTTTAATTTTATTTTTTTTATATTTAATATATGATTTATTTGCCTTTTTTTATGGTTTATTTTATAATATTTTATTAAAATGTTTGTAAATTTTATTTTATGGGTATTTATTATGTAAGGATTTTTTTTTATGTTACCAAAATTACCAAATATTAATCACACAAATAATTTCTCGACTAGAAGAGTGAGAGATAGTTCTATAAAATCTGAAAAAGAGTCTCCATCTGTAGAAAGTTTACCTAAATTAGGTATAGCTGAAAGATTTTCGAGAGAGTCTTTAAAGGATCAATCTATTTCACCTTTGGGAGGTATTTCATCAAAGTTAAAATGTTTTAGTAGTTCTCAATCGCTACCATCTTTGATGAAAACTACTAATTCCTCAGCTTTTACGTCGTATGAGTCTGGGTTGTCTGAACTATCTGAGCCCACAAAAGAGGGTTTTGTGCGGCCTGGGGGCTCTCAACCTCCAAATGATGTTTCCTTCCCACGATTAGGATACAGATTAGGTAGTCCTTCACCCTTATCTATTTCTGATTTTTCAAGTTTGACATCTAGAGCTGATTCTCCTATTGATATAAATTTTTTGAAATTCGAGAATTTTGGTTTAACTCTTGAGTTATCAGAAAAGGATTTAAAGGTAGTATTAGAATTTTTGCTTGAAAATGAAGACGATAGCCCTGATGAGACTACACAAAAGTGCAAGGATTTACTGGCTACTTATGATAAGTTTATTGATTATGATTTATCTAAGTTAAGATTAATTCAATCTTCTCTTAACTTATCAGATAAGAAATTAATCGGTTTTTCTTTTTATTTGCTTTATTCTATTTTAGATGAATGCGCTTATAATCTAGAAGATTTTAATGCAGTTTTTTTAAAACTTAACAAAGAGGATTTAGGTGCCTATTACGACTTTCAAGTTCAAATATTGAAAATGGATTATGCAAATAAATTATTAGCAGGTGGAATGTTATAAGTTTTTACATATGTTTTATATTTTATTTTTTATTAATTAAATAATAGCGATGTTAATAATTAATTTATTATATTTTTTCTTGCGACGATACAAGGGTTTTTATTAGAAATAATGCTTTATACTGTTTAAGATATGAAATTATATTAAATTAATATTTTTTGTAAGGAGATTTTATTTTATAATAATCAAATGATTTTAAAATATTTTCTTTTTCTATGTGAATAAATTCAGATATCATGTTCATTGCATCTGTGCGAAACAATAAGTGTGTTGAGTAAGTAAAAGTCGGCTCAAAGCCTCTTAAAAATTTATGTTCTCCTTGGGCTCCTGCTTCTATAATGTTTATATTGTGCTGAATTCCCCAGTTAATTAATTGATATAAGCTGCACTCAAAGTGTAAAAATTTAATAGGTAAAGTGCTTCCCCAATATCTGCCGTATAAGTAATTGTTTTTAAATAAGTTAAATGTACTTGCACAATAGGTGTTGTTTTGAGATGCGATAATTATTAATATCTGTTTTTTTAATGAGTCTGATAAATTAAGAAAGAATTCTTTGTTTAAATAAGCTGTACTTCCTTTTTGAAGTGTTGTGTTTTTATAACATGTCCATACAAATTCTAGTTCTTTTTTAGTAATGTCGTTTCCTGAATAAAAATGAGTTTTTATCTTTTGTGTTTGTAAAAATTCTCTCTCTTTAGAGATCGTTTTTCTTTTTTGAGATTTTAAATTGTTTACATAATCATTAAATGATGAGTAATTTTGATTTTGAAAATGAAATTGATATGAAAGTCTTGTTTTGAATCCTAAATTTTCATAAATTTTCAGTTCTTCTTTTGGACAAAATAAGCTATGAATAGATGACATGTTATGTTCTTTTGCATAGTTAATAACAAATTTTAGTAACGTTTCTAAGTTTGATTGAGGTGTTTCATTTAAACTTAGAATCCGTTTATTTGTGACAGGGCTAAAAGCTGAAGCTAGTACTAATTTAGGATAATAATTTATATCGGCTTGATAATAGCTTTGTGCCCATTGCCAATCAAAAATATATTCTGCGTAAGAATGTGTTTTTATGTAACTAACTATTGCAGCTATAATCTTATTATTTTTATGTGCTATAAAGTAGCGAGGTATCCAACCTGTTTTTTCAGTTGTACATAAAGAATCTTCTAAATTTTTTAACCAATCATAATCGTGAAATGAGTTGCTTGATTCTGTTAATTTTATCCATTGGTCTTTGTTAATATCTTTAATGGAATAGTTAACTGTTATGTTCATTTAAAATAGTATTTATGGCGTGTAATTTATTCTATAATAATATACATTATCTCCTACATTTGTTGGAATGAACTCGTTGAGATTAGAGGTGAAATAACTAGACCCTCCAGCTTGTAATGATACAGAGCTTGTTGTAGGGCTAGATAATGCAGGAAGGCTATATTCATTTTTATAGCCATATTTTCCAGAAGAAATGTTATAAAAATTAGCTATTTTATAAGATAAAACCGCGTCGTTGAAATTGGTAAATGGATTTGTAGTTGCAGCTGTTATTACGCTGTTTACGGCCAAATAATTAGATCCAGAGCTATAGCTTTCCATTAATTGTTTATAAAAATTGTAATTTGAATCTGTTTGAATTCTTAAATATTCAAAGAAAGAAAAGCTTAGTGCATAATCACTTGCTAAGCTGTTCCAGGTAAATAACCCATTTCCATTTCGTATTTCTGAATTGTTAAGTTGTGATAGTGTTGAATTTAAACTATTGTCTGTTAAGTAGGGAACAACACCTTCTGCAATACCTTCTTCTATCCAGGTATCGAATGTGGTATTGATATAATTTGAGTTACTTGTTTTTATTCTACTGGAAAAATTAAGTAAGTGTTGTAATTCGTGTGCTAGAGTATCTATTATTACATTATTTATAGCTGTTTTATCAGAACCTGTTGATGCACTTAAATTTTTGAAATAACTAGAGTTCATATAAAGCATATCCGCTTGGTTTGTATAGAGAGAACTACTAGCAAAAAAATCGTCTGACCAAAAATATCCAGCGATGTCATCGTTGTTAAAATCATATATTAAAATAATTATCTTGTTGTTATTATCGGCATCGTAAAATGATGTGAAATAATTTTGGGCACGATTATATATGGTATTGTCAAAAAAACTTCCAATTGTATCTATATCTGCTTGTGAAACGCTTGCTTCATCTGTTGTATCTATAAACATATAACAACTTGTGCCGTTGTATATGCGGTTAGCAATTTTTGTTAATGGACTTGTCGTATTTTTAAAATTATACACCTGAAAAGTTGTTGTTGTTGTTGTGTCTGTAACGGCAAGTGTTGGAGATGATGTGCGTTTATGGGGGCCTGTTATGGTTGATGTGTTTGAGACGTGCATACTAAATCTTTTTTTTGGTAGTAAGCGAAATTTGTTTTTTAGAAAAGGTGTTCTAGGGGATATTCCACCTGATTGGCTTTGCGATGTTGCACTAGTATTAATGTTTAATGCAATCATTACAGGAGTGCTTAATAAAGAACCAAAGTTTAATGTTAAATCTACTAATCTTTCTGGGTACTCTACAGCTGGAGTATTGCTAGAGGAATCATTAGAAGACGAACAAGAAATAGTTAGACTAAAAAAACAAATAAGTAGTGCTAAATTAGTTATTTTGAGCGCTAAATTCAACTTTTTCATCATATATATTTAGTATATCACACGTACAAATTAGCTCTCGATCGCCCTTTGCTTGATTTACTCTACTTATAGAGGGCCAAAATTTATTTTGTTTAAGATAGTCAAGTGGGTAACACGCTTTTTCTCGAGAGTACACATGATTCCATGCGCTACTTATACATTCTTTTTGTGTATGTGGGGCATTTTTTAATACGTTATCTTGTTTATCGGCTTTGTTTGAAATAATCTCTTGAATTTCGTTATAAATTTCAATCATTGCATCGCAAAATCGGTCACATTCCTCAATCGATTCACTTTCTGTAGGCTCTATCATTAAGGTGTCTGCTACTGGCCAAGACAAAGTAGGTGCATGAAATGAATAATCAATTAATCGTTTTGCAATATCTTC
>CAXBWG010000092.1:0-6123 GCA_963979105.1 uncultured bacterium
CCTAGCAAAAAAGAGAAAGTTAAAATATTTAATCAAATGACTGAAACTCACCGTTTAATTGATTTAGCTAAAAAAATTCAAGCCCTAACAGGGGTTGATATTGATTATTTAGATAATCCAAGAAGTGAGGCTAAATCTAATGAATTAAAAGTATCAAACAAATGCTTTATTGATTTGGGTCTCAATCCTACAACTCTAGAAAACGGACTTATGACAGAAATTATTGAAGTTGCAAAGAGATACAAATTAAGAATAGATAAATCAAAAATTCCACCTATGTCTTTTTGGTAGTGTTTTTATAATGAAATCCCCAATTGTTTTTTTTGCATTTAATAGACCTGTCCATACAAAAAAATCATTAGATTCTCTCATTAACAATAAAGAGTGCCTACAATCATCATTTTTTTCATTTGTAGACGGTCCTCGTAATAATTTAGATAATAAAAACATAAAAGAGGTTATTTCAATAATAAAGTCTTACAAAAAAAATTTTAAATCATTTAAAATAGTAACACAAAAAACCAATCAAGGTTGTGCAACTCAAGTTATATCAAACTTAAGCAAGGTATTTGAAACATTTAATTCTCTCATTTATCTAGAAGATGATATTGTAGTATCTAAACATTTTCTGTCTTTTATTAATTCGGGTTTGTACAAATATGAAAACAATATAAAAGTCAAATCTATTTCTGGATTCTCTTTTAACGCTTTTAACTCACTGACTGAACCTTTTTTTTTAAGAACCTTTTTCACTTGGGGTTTTGGACTTTGGAAACGAACCTGGTCTGAATTTGATCATAGCACTCCCAACTTAATAGAAATATTAAAACAAAAAAAATGTCTATCAAAATTCACTTATGATTTTTCCAATTACAATTTAGATTCTTATAATAAATTTTTAAAAGGTCAAAAAGGTGCTTGGGATGTTCGATTATCAGCTTCTATACTACTTAATGACGGGCTAACTTTGATTCCTCATAAGTCTCTCACTCAAAATATAGGAACTGATGGAACCGGAACAAACTTTACCTTCTCAACAAATAAATATGATGTTTCCCTTTACAATAATCCAATAATTCATTTTCCAGAATTAGTTATTGAATCAAAAACAGCGTACAAGCTCTTAGTTAATTTTTACAAGAGTAAACAGTCTGCTTTTTTATATAAACTTAAATATTTCTTTCAACGTTTAATCCTTAAACGCACTAATTAAATAATTAAAGTATGTAGTTTTATAAAATTTAGAGGCGCTTCCTTTAAGCTCATAAGCAGGCGAAACTCTATACTTAAAATCTAATTTTTCTAATACTAATAAGATTTCACTTAATGACTGATCTATTTTGTTTATCTCTGTATGATAGTCGATAAAAATATGTTCGACTTTATGTAAATGTTCAAAACAATCTTTTAAAACAGCCGTTTCAGCCCCTTCTATATCAATTTTCAAACAATCTATGTTTGTTTCATTTTCCAACAGATCTTTTAATCTGTACAATTTTACTTTTACAGGTTTTGATCCTTTTTTTTGATTATAAAGTGACCCACTATCATCACCAGCGGTAAAAAATGACGTTTCTCCATTTTTATTAGATATAGCTTCAGATCTAAGTTGAACATTTGAAAAATTATTAATTTGTATAGTACTGTTTATAGTCTTATGCAAACTTAAATCCGGTTCAAATGCAATTATTCTAGCCTTAGGAAATATACTTTTAAAATATACCAAGCTCATGCCAATATTAGTCCCACAATCTATAATAACTGGTGTTTTTTTATTTGAGCGGAAAAAATAGTCTTCTTTATAAAAAATATGATCAAACTCTGAAATGAATGATTTAATATCTTTTGCAAATATAGTCATTTTATTCACAGTTATTTTGGTTGTTTTAAATAAAATTAAAAAGAAAAGTTTTCTGTACATTTTATTTCTGAAAAGCTCAAAAAAATAAAAAAATGCTCTTTTAAATTCACTCATTATAAATAATTATATTTCCTTTATTGATAATACTCTACTAAAATAATCTTATGAACATTCTATTTATAAATCGCCAAGATATAACAGGTGGCGCTGCTATAGCCGCTTACAGATTAGCTAAAGGATTAAAAAAACATCATCACTGCACTGTTAAATTTATTGTAGAAAAAAAGAAAAGCAATGACACTAATATTATTTCTTGTAAAAACAATTTTTTTACTTCATGTTTAGAACGTGTAATAAATAAACTTACAAACTTAATCGGACTGCAGTACATTTGGTTCCCTTTTTCGTCAAAAGAAATTCTAAAGCAAACAAAACTATTCAAACCCGATGTGATAAGTTTACACAATATTCATGGTTGCTTTTTTGATACTTCATTATTAAAAAAATTATCACAAATTGCTCCAATTGTTTGGACCTTACATGATATGTGGTCTGTTACATCAAATGCAGCCTACTACGATTCAGAAGAATATAAATCTCTTAAATCTAAAAATAGCGAATACAAATTATATCCTCCTATGAAAATGCAATGGGGAAATATTTTACTCAAAAGAAAAAAATCAATATATCAACAATCTAATTTAACCATTATTTCTCCATCCAAGTGGTTACATGAAATTTCTAAAACAGCTCCTGTATTCTTTAGTAAAAACTGTAAACATATATTCTACTATCTTGAAAAGCCAACTTTGATTTCTTCTGTTGAAAAAAACAAATTAAAAGACGCTCTTCATATTCCAAATAATGCCCCCATACTATTATTTAATGTTGCTGAAAAATCTGATTATAGAAAAGGGCCTGATTTATTATTAAAGTGTCTTCAAAGATTAGATACATTACTCACGTCCAAAACTTATTGTCTTTGCATTGGAAATGGAAAATTATTAAAGAGTTTACAACTTAACAACATATCTATTATAGATATCGATTATATTTCCAATGAGCAAGAGTTATTTCCATATTACAATATTGCCGATATTTTTGTTTTAACTTCTCGGCAAGATAATTCTCCGCTTACGCTTTATGAAACTGTTGCACATGAGCTAGCTTGTGTTTGTTTTGATATTGGGGGGTGTTCTGATATCATTGAAAATAACGTTAATGGATTTCTAATTCCCCCATTTGACTTTGAAATCATGAGTAATAAAATATTCAAACTAATTTCAAAACCAGAACTTTTAAACCGATTTAAACAAAATACAAAAGACATTTGGAATAACAAATTAAATCAATCTTTAACTTTAGATACCTACTTTAATTTAATCACCACTATTAAAACAAAAAACTCATAAAAAAATTTTATTAATTTCTTTTAGTTAGAAATTTAGTTAGACTTTATATATGGACTATTATCATGCTTAACTATCTATTAATTGGACGTGGCTATTGGGGAAAAATTTGTCAAAAAACATTAACTGAATTACAAGATATTACTCTTAAATATATCGTTACATCTCAAAAACCGTCTCATAATACTCCTTGCGAAATCCATTATTCAAATACGTGGCGCCCGTTGCTAGAAAAAAAAGACATCGATGGTATTGTTATAGCCTCCCCCAGCGCTACGCATTACGACATCGCCAAAGCCTTCATCAAAAAGAAAATCCCCGTTTTTATAGAAAAGCCCATGACACTTTGTGTAAAACAAGCACAAGAATTATGCCAATTAGAAAAAGAATTTGCATGCCCTGTTGTAGTTGATCATATATTATTATTTTCTCCTGCTTTTAGAGCTATTTCTGATTATATTAAAAAATTAAATCTAGATATACACGCTATTTCATTTATCGCAGGAAAATATAAGCCTTACCCTCATGATACTTCCATGCTTTGGGAATGGGCGCCTCATGATTTAGCGATGTGTTTTGACTTAATAAATGCACCCCTAGACATCCAGCATATAACACAACAAAAAAAGCAAATAGATACAAACTACTGTCAGGAAATAAAACTAACTACTCAAGTTGGCTCTACTAAAGTAGAGTTTAAATGGTCAACCTTATTTGAAAACCCAACACGTAAAATGATAATAAAGTGTTCTGATAGACAAATTGAGTTTAACGATAAAATAGAACCCAAAGTAACCGTAATTCATGCAAATAACAAAGTAGAAACCTTAAACTACAGTTCAAAATCACCATTAACTGCTGCTTTTGAACATTTCTTAGATATTATTCTTACTAAAAAAACTTCTTTTACTAACACAACTCTTGGGCTAAAAGTAGTTAAGGCCGTTCATGATATTGAACACCAATTAACTTAATTAAAATCACATAATTATTTTTTTTGAGCCACTAAAAATAAAGATTTTCCAAAAGGGACCCACTTTTGTTTAAAAAATAATCTTTCAAACATACGGGTTGTAGGAACTACAAATGAATCAAATACAGTTATCATTAAAGGGTTGGGTTGTAATTTAAGTATCTTTTGTGCAACAAAATACAAGAAAAATCCAATAACATCCATATAATACATTTGTTTTATTGTAAATTTATTTGAATCAAATCTATCTTTTAGAGATTTTTTAGTGTAGCGTCTAAAATGTTGTATATCTTTATCGAATTGTGAATATAATGATTGAAATGCTGGAACAAAAATACAAACATATCCATTTGGTTTTAATAATTCGTAAACAGTATCTATTTCATCCCCATCGTGTTCTATATGCTCAAGACAATTGATATAATATATACAATCAAATTTATTACTTTCACTTTTCGAAATACCTGTAGCAACTGTACTTTTTACAGAAACATTTTTTTTATCAAATGTTTCAACTAATTTCTTAGCCATTATTTCGTCTGGCTCAAGAAGCATTAAATCATTTACACTTTTATTTTGCAAAACATGTTTTGCAATTGTGCCTACGCCTGCACCAACCTCGAGAACAGTGCTCTTCAAATAAACATTCATGGATTCAATAATCCAGCGGATATAGTTTTTTGCTTTAGATAAATCTGCTAATTCAGTTCCTTAATATAATTTAGAGTTATTATGTTTCATTTGCTATATAAATTTTAAATAAGAATATAAATAAATCTATTGTTTTTTATGATGAGATATTTATAGTTTTTAAACTGGACATTAGAATACTTTCTTCAAAATTTATGCTATATTATTTTAAATATGAACCTTTCTATAATTATTCCTTGTTATAATGAGTTTAATTCTATCGAAACAGTATTAACCCGAATCCAAAAACATGCACCAGAAGCAGAAGTAATTATTATAGATGATAGCTCTAATGATGGAACAAAATCTTGGCTTGAAGATAACCTAACTAAATACAATTATACTCTTTTGGTTCAAGAAAAAAACTCAGGAAAAGGCTCGTGTCTTCAACGTGGTTTTAAAAAAGCGACAAAAGACATTATTATTATTCAAGATGCAGATCTTGAATATGATCCAGCAGATTATAAAAAGTTAATTCAACCAATCCTAGATGGCAAAGCAGATGTTGTTTATGGATCTCGTTTTAAAGGAGACCAAGCCCAACGAGCACTGTATTTTTGGAATAACGTTGCCAATAAATTTCTTACTTTTTTATCTAATTTATTTAATAATCTTAACTTAACCGATATGGAAACGTGTTATAAAGTATTTCGTAGAGAATGTATTCAATCGCTTACGTTACATGAAAAACGCTTTGGGATAGAACCAGAAATTACCGCTAAAATTGCAAAAAAACGCTACCGAATTTATGAAGTAGGAATTTCTTATGAAGGTCGCCGATTTGAAGAAGGTAAAAAAATAGGCATTAAAGATGGCTTTTGGGCCATTTGGTGTATAGTAAGATATGGAATTTTTTCGTAAAATTTCGCATACCAAACTTCTGACATTCATTTTATCTTTAGGATGTTTTTTACGAACTTACCAATATTTTTACAATCGTTCATTTTGGGGTGACGAGGCTCATTTAGCATACAAAATTATTTCCGAACCCTTACTAAATTTGATTATTTACCAAGGGGGTCAAGCCGCAGCTCCACTTTTTATGCTTTCAACTCGGTTATTAACCCATTTTTTCGGAAGCTCAGAACTAATTTTGAGGTTATTACCTTTTTTATGTGGACTTGCATCTGTATTTATTTTTGCTAAAGTTACACGCTTTTTTTTATCAAAACCCTATCAACTAATTGCTA
>CAXBWG010000093.1:0-6068 GCA_963979105.1 uncultured bacterium
AAAAAATTAAAATAGAACAATTGAGAAAAGAAATTAGCTAGATTAAATGAATAAAGATTTAAATTGTTTTATGTTTATCATGATATTTATTTACTATTAAAATTATACACGAGCTTGAAGATTTGATCTATTAATTAAAAATTTAATTTAAGCAAATTTTTCCTTTCTTTTCTTTTTTAACTTATAAACAAAGGCTAAAATCTCAGCAACTGCTTTATAATATTGAGGAGGAACATCTGAACCTACTTCTGTTACATCAAACAATTTACGTGCTAACGGAGGACTTTCAACAATTGGAATAAAATTTTCTTCAGCTATTTTTCTGATATCTGCTGCAATTAATCGCTTTCCTTTTGCTATTACCTTAGGTGCTCTCATTTTATTTGGTGTATATTTAATTGCAATAGCTACAAAAATAGGGTTCGTAACAACTACATCTGATTCTGGAACCGCTCCCATTTGTCTGCTTTGCGACATTTGACGCTGCGTTTCTCGTTGACGTTGTTTAATAATAGGATCCCCCTCTAATCGTTTATATTCATCTTTAATTTCTTTTTTGGACATTTTATTAGATTCAATAAATTGATACCGCTGATAAAACAAATCGATAACAGCAATAATGATGTAAAAAATAGTGACTCTTATTATAATTTTAAACATTAAATTTGCAGCAACCGACAACACTTGCATCGCAGTTAATTCTTGGGCGAGTAACACAAAAATAAAATTTTCTTTTAACACTGAAATAATAATGGCAATAACAACAGCCATTTTTAAAATAGACTTAAATAATTCAAATAGTTGCTTTAAAGAAAACATTTTTTTTGCACCTTCTATTGGATTTAGTTTTCCAAAATTTGGCTTTAATGGTTCTAAAGAAAAAATGACTCCCACTTGTAAAAATTCTGTAATAATTGCAGTTAATAAATTTACTCCAAATAAAGGGCCTACAATAAGAGCAAAATTATATAATACGTCTCTAAGCATTAATAATGCAATTGACACATTAAATTCTGACCCAATTTGATCAAAGACATAAACTGTTATGTCTTTAAGTCTTAGTAAAATACCTGGAGCAAATACTTTTAGCGAAAAATAGGCAACCGTTATTAAAATTGCCGATGTAAAATCTTTACTTTTTGCAATTTGTCCTTTTTTTCTTAATTCACTTAATTTATGTGGCGTTGGCTGCTCGGTCTTTTCGCCAGACTCTTCTCCCATACAATCTCCTTATACTATGTCACAAAAAAGCCTAACATTTTAATTAAATATTCCATAACTTTTTCTATTATCCCAATTAATACAAGTATAAATCCAGGAGAAATTCCCAAAAACACAATTATCGATACAGTAGGTTTTACTTGAAACCCTAACTGAAACACATTTACTTGTTCCGCTACTTTATTTAAAATTCCAAAACAAAAATCAACTATAAAAATAACTAATATAATAGGAGACGCTAGTTTTAATCCGATAACAAATATTTCAGTTCCTATAGATAATAAAAAATGAGCCCCTTTTGAAAAATCCACAGGTTTACCTAATGGAATTATTGAAAAACTTTCAAATACAGCAGAAATAACCATATGATGACCATTCATTAACAAGAATAATAATATTGCAATATACTTCATAAACAACTCTATTAATGCTGCATTCTTTCCTGATGTTGGGTCCAAAACTGAGGCAGAACTTAATCCTGCTTGCGTGTCCATTAATGTTCCTGCAAACTCTATAGATGTCATTATCATATTTGCTGTAAATCCAATAATTAAACCTACTGCTAATTCTACTAAAATAGCTAAAAAAAATGCCATCATTGTTGTAGGTAGATCTTGAGGCAGAGACACAACAAACATAACCAATATAGACACCCAAAATGTAAATGTTATTTTACCAATAGAGATAATACTTTTCATTGTAAAAAAAGGAGCCACTAATATCATGCCTATGAATCTTGAAAAAATAAGAAAAAATACAGTTAAATGATAATAAGTAAGTATCATCCGGAATACTGAGGAATATTACCCCATAAGCTATAAGCTAGCTCCATAATAATTCGAAACATAAATCCAAATGTTAATGCTAGCACTAGCAAAACAGCTACTAGTTTTGGAGCAAAAGTTAATGTTTGCTCTTGAATTTGAGTAGTCGCTTGAAAAATTGCAATTGCTAAACCAACTATTAATCCAACCCCAACACAAGGTAAAGATCCTAATAAAATCACTTGAACTGCTTCATAAACTATACTTGTCACTGTATCAACTGTCATAATAGCCTCTCATCTGATTTTATAATAATATCTACAGGATAATAACATCCTGCCTGTGGAAAAAGAACAAACGATACCTCTTTTGATTCTTTTGGTTTTAACATCGTATTATAAAACTCTTGCATAGAAACAACCTCATTTTTTTGAGTTAAAATTCCGATCTCTTTTATTTTATCATCAATTACTAAAACACCTCTATCAATTGCATTATCTTTTTTTGGGAAAAAAAACAATTTTATCTCTTTTGGCTTAAGTTCTGAATTTACCAATGTAAGATCGACACAATACATTAGCCCATAATTACCTTTAAGCTCATAATTTTTTATCATATCTTTAATATAAGGTTTCCCACCAATTTCCAGTAAATCAATTTTTTGGACACAATCAAACTCTTTAACAATAGATACACTTGATTTATCTGCTTCAACAACTTTAAATTGACTTGTAATTTGAGGAATATCTTTAAACATAGATAATTGGGGATACGCCTCATCTATTACTCCCATTTTCACTAAAAGTGTATTTTTTTCTCTTGATGCAACCCGAACATGTCCTGACGACACCTCATGTGGTTTTATTATATGTTTTATAATTACAGCCGTAGATTTCGGTGGCAAACTCATTGCTTTTGGCGTTACTAATAACTGATGCATAAAATCCTTAGCCGATTTATGCCCTGCAAACACCACATCCGTACTTGAGCCCCCTAATCCATATTGAATATCAAAATCTACTGACTTATCTGATGTATTTGTAATGTTAATTAACAACGTTAACTTTTCATCTAAACTATTTTTATGATGATACATTACTCTAAGGCTACTTTTATCTAATAATTTTTCAAAGATTAATCCAGGAGAATTAATAGATTCAGGAAAATTACTAATAATTAACGTTTCATCATTAAACAACGATTTAATATCAGAAAAACTAGGTGAAAAAATTAGATTTAAAATTAAAAAAAATAGTGTAAAAATGTTAAAAAAACTATTTTTCATTATGTTATTGAAAACTAAGTAACAAGCCTCTTGTAATTAAATTCCAACCATCTGTTAACACAAATAATAATATTTTAAATGGCAACGAAATCATAGCAGGGGATAACATAAACATTCCCAAAGATAATAAAATATTAGAAATTATTAAATCCACAACTAAAAATGGTATAAACATTAAAAACCCAATTTGGAATGCTGTTTTTAACTCTGACAAAATAAACGCAGGAATAATAACGTAAATAGGAACATCTTCAAATGAACTCGTATATTGAATTTTTGAAAATTCTAAAAACAATGCTAAATCATTTTCAGATGTATAACGAATCATAAACTCTTTAATAGGTTTTACACCTAATTGCATTGCTTCTTTTTGTGTAATTTGGCCTGCCTGATACGGGTTTACAGCATTTTCCATAATATTATTAAATGTGGGGGTCATAATAAATACAGACATAAAAATAGCTAATCCAATTAACGCTGTATTTGGAGGAGATTGCTGAGTAGCTAATGCCATTCTCAACATACTAAATACAATAACAACACGTAAAAAAGAGGTTGTAGTTACCAAAATAAATGGAATTAAGGTAATCATCGACATTGCCACTAATAAGGCAATGCTTTCGCTAAAGCCTTCATTGGCTAAGCTTCCTAAATCTATTCCTGCTGGGTTTGGTAGGGCTTGTGCATAAATAGTAGTTTTAAAAAGCATGAATAAACATAACACTAAACATTTTTTAAAAGTGCTATAAAAATATTTATTTATTTGTGACATCATACATTAGTATATTTTCTAGTTACTCAGATGACAATGGCATCTGATCAATCACATTAATAGATTTTTCTGAAATGCTTAGTAAATAAGCTTTTGATTTGTAATTAATCACAATAACTGAAGCATTTTTATCTATAGCTAGTCTATCTTTTAAAATAAGATCTCCACTAAATATTTTTTGTTTATAATTTAAAGATATTTTATAAATTACAAATAAAATCGAAGCTATAAAAAATAATGAAACAAGAACTTGAAAATAATAATCTAGGCTCATGCCTAAACTTTTATTTTATTCACTATTGATTTGATTCTTAATCCAAAATTATTATCTATTGCCACAACCTCACCTTTAGCAACGATTTGGCCATTAACAACTAGATCTAAGGGCTCTCCAACCAATCTATCTAATTCAATGATCGATCCTTCTGTTAATTCAAATATTTCTTTTAAAGAAATGGTAGATCGTCCTAATTCAACAGAAACTTTTACCGGCAAGTCTGCAAATAGGCCTGTTTCTACTGATTTTCCTTGAAATGCACTATCTACTTCAGGAAATTGAACCTCTGATATATCTACTTTTTGATTACTCTCTGAAAATGCTTCGGCATCGCTATCTAAATTATCACTATCATTAGCATCGCTTGTCACGGAAAATGCATCATCCATAATAGGGTCTATCTCATCTAATGGGTCTACAAAATTTTCATTACTTTTTACCATTTAAAATTTCCTCCGTAATTTTAAAAAAATCTTCAGCTGCAGGAGATTGAGAGTCATATTCGAAAATTGTTTTCTTTCTACCTGCTGACTCTGAAACTGAATTACAAAATCTTACAGGAGATGTAGTCACATTTGAAAAAACTCTTTTTAAACTCCTTAATATATCTTTAGATTTTTTATTTCGATTATCATAGAAGGTTGGTATTACCCCAGTAATACTAAGCCCCTTATAAAAGATTCTATTAATTATTTTAATATTTTTCAATAGCTGTTTCACTCCGATTAAAGATAAGTACTCCATAGACACAGGCAATAATAGTTCATCTGCAAAAATAAGTGCATTTTGATTTAACAAGTTCATTGAAGGCGGGCAATCAATTAAAATAAAATCATAATTTCTTAATGATTCAAATTTTTTTCTTAAAATAAGTTCTCTTTCTGGCATATTACTCATTTTTATTTCTGCCGGAAATACGCGCTCATTAGAACAAATAATATCTAAATTATGTCGTAATGGCTGTATACATTTCTCAACAGGCACATCTTCAATTAAAATATCATATAAATTATATTTTGGTTTTTGATTACAAAAAAAACTAGCAGATCCTTGTGGGTCTATATCTAAAATTAGCACTTTGTAACTTTTTATACTAAGTGCATAAGCGATATTTAATGTAGTGGTTGTTTTTCCGGTACCACCTTTGTAGTTTATTACAGCAATTCGTCTCATTTAATCTAGCTTGGGAGAGTCTGTGTCATCCCAATCAAGAGAATCATCTTCTAAAGATGCTTCAATGTCGCCAAAATCTAATTCTTCATCGAAAATATCATCTTCAATCGCATCGTCATTATTAGATTTAGAATTGCCTTTACGGGTCTCTCCATGAGAACCCTCAGCCTCTACGTTTAATTCATCATCACTATTTTCAGGCTCTAATTTCGTATCAACCAACTCCGCAGAATCAGCTTGACTCGGGTTTTCTAATTCTAAATCATCTGTTTCTTCTGACTCTAAATAATCAGATTTTTCATCGACATCTTCAGGCTCAGTATCTAACACATCTTGTGTATCTGAGTCTTCTAAATCAACTTCTTGCTGATCCCCAATCTGATCGTTAGGGTCTGGCGAATCTGCTAACTCCTGGGTTTCCTGTTCTAAAAATTCATCTGAGTCTTGATCTGATGTTTCTTCTATGGTCTGCTTTATTTCACTTTCTTGAGACTCTACTACTTCTTTTTGTGCTAAATCAGGTGTTTGTTCTAAATCTAAAGATTCTTGATTTAACTCATCATCACCATCTGAGCT
>CAXBWG010000094.1:0-6059 GCA_963979105.1 uncultured bacterium
ATCTTTTGAATTATCTTTTGAATTATCTTTTGAATTATCTTTTGAATTATCTTTTGAATTATCTTTTTTAGAGCCTATCACCTTTTTACCAAAATTAGTTAATGATGACTCTAATTTTTTCTTATCTTTAATAGTATGATTATGAGACTCCTTTTTTTCATTATTTATAATTTCTTTATCAATAAACACAAGTTCATTTTGAGTCACTGTAATTTCAGTATTAAAATCTAATTTTTCTTGTTTTAATTTAATATTTAATACCGGTTTTTCTGAAATCAAATTATTATCTTTGTTTTCTAACGTTGTAGTAGTAATTTTCATTGATTTAGAAGAAGCAATAACTACACTCATTGTGGAATCACTATACAGCTGATCATCAAGAGACTTTTTAGAAAATTGGTCTAAAGATTCAGTTTTAACATTTAAACCATTATTCTCAGGTAAAAAATCTAATTTTTCAACTTTAAAAGAGTTTTCTAATTTAGCAGAATTAAGATCTTTTCTCTTTTTAGATAAATTATTAGACGCAATAGAAGAGGTAAAGTCATACCCAAATAAAACATTATCAACTACATGGTCCAGCTCTTTAACATTCGGCTTCCAATAATAAGCACCCCCAATCAAAGAAATTCTTCCAGGAACTGTAGATTTAGAAATCGTTTCATTTTTTAATGCATTTTTAAATTGAAAACCTAAACTAGTTAATTCCTTCAAATTCAAATCAGTCTTAACTAATTCATTTAACGCTTTTATCAACTTTGGAAATCTAAACACATTATCAAACGAAGACACTTCTTTTACTAAAGCAGAAAGAAAATTCTGCTGACGTTTAATTCTACCAATATCACCTTCATTATCTTGTCTAAAACGTAAATATTCAATCGCCTTTTTACCCATCATTTTTTGTTTTCCAGGTTTAACATTTATATATAAATCACCTGCATAATCAACATATATTAGTTCTTTTTTAACATTAATTTCAACTCCACCAAGAGCATCGATAAATTTCTCGACTCCCTTTAAATTAATTTGAATATAATGATCAATAGGAATATCTAAAAAATTAGAAACCGTATCTTTTAACAACGAAACTCCCCCATAAGAAAACGCATGATTAATCCTGGTTCGCCCATGTCCTTTTAGCTTAACCCGTGTATCTCTAGGAATTGATAACAGACCAACTCTATCTGATTGCCGGTCCAAATGAACAACTAAAATAGCATCTGATCTATGGGTATTTTGAGTTTCATCTATACCAAAAATCAACAAATTCATTCCAGCTATAGACTTAATTTCAGATATACTAAAAAACATATTAACAACTTTAAATTTAACTAAAACAAAATATGAAAAAACAAAAGCAAAAAACACTGTAACCACAAATGTTACACCTATAAAAATTAAATATTTAAAACTAAAAAGAGACTTGTTTTTTTTAAATCTATCTCCAACAAAATTCATATTAATATAAGTATCTCCCCATTAAATCCAATTTAATCACTATAAAAATCATAACATTCAAATAAAAAATGATGAATTTTTTGTTTCTTAGATACTAAATAAGATAATTTTAAACTCGCGACTTCAAAAACAGCCTTATTTAAATCCTTTTTTGCAAGACTTAACAATGAGGAATCTTTTATATAAGATCGTCCTGGTTCAATATAATCTGCAACAAATAAAATTTTAGCTAAAGTTGTCATATCCATAGCCCCGGTCGAATGATATTTAGCCGCTTTAAATATATCATTATCAACATTTGGAAAATAAAAACTACCAACTTTCTCAACAACAAAAGAATGCCAAATAGCAGGGAATTCTACGTACAATTGTTTTTGATCATCAGAAAACACAAATTCACTATGATTAATTGAAATATCTTTAGCACAATCATGTAACAAACCTCCCAAAAAAGCTGACTGTTCATCTAAATTCAAACTTAAAGAAATATGTTTTGTAGTGTCTGCAACTCTACATGAATGATCATATCTTTCAGCTGTAATAAGATCTTTTAACGTTTTTTGGATCCCAATAAAATCCATTATTAAATATACGAATCAGAAGAATTTAATCGCTCATTTTCAAAACGAGATAACACCAAAGCTCCACATGAATCACTTATCACGTTAACAGTCGTTCTAAACATATCTAAAATCCTATCGACAGCTAGCAAAACACCAATCCCTTCTAAGGGTAAGTCCACAGACTTTAAAACAATAACCATTGTAACTAACCCCGCACTAGGAATACCCGCGGCTCCAACTGATGCTAAAATCGCAGTTAACATAATAATTAATTGCTGAGTAAGTGTCATATCAATACCAAAAACTTGTGCAATAAATACAGCCGCAATAGCCTCATATAAAGCGGTACCATCCATATTAACAGTAGCACCCAAGGGCACAATAAAACCAACTATTTTTTTAGATATACCCACATTTTTTTCTAAACAATCCATAGTAACAGGTAACGTTGCAATACTACTATCTGTTGAAAATGCAGTTGCTATAGCTGGAAATATCTGTTTAAAAAAAGTAATTGGAGAATATCTAGCAACTACAATTAAAATACCCGACAGTGTTAATCCTAAATGAATAAAAATAGCAATTAATACAGTCGCTACATAAAAAGCAACGGGTTTAAATATAACAAATCCTGTCTGACCTACAAGTGAGGCTAACAAAGCAAATACACCTACTGGAGATAATTGCATTATCCAGTTTGTTATTTTTAAAAAAACATCATTAAATTGAGTTACAAAATCTTTTAAAAGGCGACCCTCACCTTCCATAGATAAAAGTGCTGCTCCAAAAATAAGAGAAAAAAATATAATTCCCAACATATTTTCTTTTACAATAGCGCTAACAACATTATCGGGAACAATATTAACTAATACAGATAAAAAGGTAACATCTTCAGAAAAAGAAGGGGTAAAAACAGAGGGTGAATTAAGTATAGACAAATCAAAATTACTACCAATACCTGGTTTAATAAAATTAACCACAATAAGGCCAATTAATACCGCCATAACAGTAGTTGCTAAATAATAAAAGAACGTTCGAGTACCTAACCTTCCTAAACTTTGCACATTTCCCAAACTTATAACACCTACAACTAAAGAAGAAAAAATAAGCGGAACAATTATCATCTTAAGCAATCGAATAAACATATCTCCAACAGGTTGAAAAATAATAGCATTTTCTCGTAATAAAACCCCTGCTAAAACCCCTAGAACCATTGAAATTACTATCTGAGTAGGCAATTTAAAATTCATAAAAAAATCCCTTCAAAAAAAATATGATAATATAATATACGAAAGTTCAATTAAAACAAAGTAAATTAGTAACGTTTCTAACTTAATTACGTTTCCGTTGATACCCAACAACAGCTTTATCGACATAAAACTTTTCCCAAATTTTAGAATTATTCAAATATTTAAAAAGTTTTAAATCACGAATTGGTAAAACAACAGTATTAATATCATATTTATCAAAAAATTCATTTACTACTTTATCTGATTTATATTCAATAACATTATAATAAGATTCAAATAACGTTTTCTCTGTAACAAATCCATTTATAAACATCTTTTGACCATAATAAATAAAAGAAAAAAAACCACCATAAGCATGAATACTAAATAAATTAGGACGTTCTAATCGTGGATGCTTCATAACAAATTCAACAGGTAATACCCTATCATCTAACCCAAACCCAAAACGCCTATTATCTATAAAAAAAGTAGTAATTCTAAAATAAGAAACAACAATACAAAACAAACAAAAAAATGCAATTAACGGATAATCAAATTTTAATAACCGTTGATAAACTGGGTTATATCGAGACAATCTCATTAATGCATACACTATAATAAAGGGCTGTAATAAAAACCAAGAAATAAAAAATCGAACAGATAAAAAAGATAGTCCCAAATATCCAAAGAAAAGACATAAAAAAATAACACCAAGAACACGTATCCGCTGAGGCAAGCTAAATCTATTACGGTATAACTGATAAAGTAAAAACAAAGTTATGCATGAAAAAAGCCCAACCCCAATAAAAACAAACTGATACACATTATCTAAAAACACAACACCCGGCGCCCATTCTTTAATATAAATTCTAAAAAATGGTAATTTATAAATAATAAAATTTAATGTATATCGCCAAGAATAAAACCCTAACGGATGTACAAACGAAACAATAGTCATAACACACGCAATTTTTAAAATATAATCTTTTATTTCAAGCATAAATAAATCTGTTTTATAAACAAACTTAAGTCCAAAATAAATACTCCAAATAATAACAATTGCAATTAAAAACCCCGGATGCAAATTTGCCCAAATAAGCATTAAAAAGCCAAAATAAAATAACGCCTTAACAAATGCTAATCGACCAGAAAAAAACAATGCAATAAGCATTAAAAATAATAACAACAAGAGATCTGAAAAAAGAGAACTGCGAGAAAGAATTCTATAAATACTAAAAATAATAGAACACGAATATAAAAACTGATACAGTACAAAACAAAAAATTCGGTCCCAAAAAAATAAACTTGTAACTAATCCAACCAGGCAAACAACAGCTGCTTTTAAGACAATAACACCTTTAAATCCCCAAAGTTTAAATGCATTATAAAAAATACTATAACTTAACCACTCATGTTTAATATTAATAGACTCCAAATAATTAAAATCAATAATTGTAGAACTATAAGACATCGATTGAAACCATTGGTGCCCAAACGTTAAATAAGAAAAAATATCAAAACATTGAATTGGAAAAACAGATAAAAAAAATAATAATCCAATAAAAAAAGACGAAACTAAAACTCTAAAATAAATTCCTAATGGGGACATTCCTTAATAATATCAAAGATTTAAATAAGGAAAAGTATAAATTTGGTGATTCGGGTGGGGCTCGAACCCACGACCCACGGCTTAAAAGGCAGTTGCTCTACCAACTGAGCTACCGAATCACTTTGGTGAGCTATATAATATCAAAAAGAAACTTATGTGTTAAGAACACATAATTAAATTTAAAATATAGATAATAATTTAGTCGTAATTAACTGTACAAAATCGTTTTTCTCAAACGTTTTACCCGCCTCAAGTTGCAGCGATGTTGCGCTTTTACAAAGATTAGAACCAAACGATTTTTGATTCAGATTTAATCCAATTCCTATACAAACATAATTAAATAAGCGCGAATTAGCCAACGAAGATGCCTCAACTAAAATTCCGGCAACTTTTTTTTTATTAATCAAAATATCATTAGGTTTTTTTATTTCACAAGATAACTGCGCTATCGAATCGATAATAGATTTAAGTTCGCTAGCTACTAAAGTTTGCATTTGATCAATATTAGTTAAATTAAATAACTTCGGCTGAAAAATTAACGTATAATACAACCCTCCTAAATTATCAGAAACCCAAGATCTCCCTTTGGTTCCTCTTCCCTTTGTTTGATAATCACTTACAATTACGCACCCAGAACTAAGTAGCTCAGGATTTTGTTTAATTTTTTTCTTTGCCATATCCATTGTTGACTCTACTTTAGAAAAATAAAGATAAGATATTGGCCTTTTTTTCATAAACAATAGTGTACCTATTAAAAAAAAAAAATTATAGATAAAATTAAATCGGGATGACACCTACACCTTATTTAAAATTAATTAATATTAAAACAACAAGAAATTATATACGTATGCAAAATACATATTAATTAACTTTTACACAAGCATTAAAGCCAATACAAATATGACTGTAAAATAACTATTCAAAGATTTTTAAATTCAGTAAAAATTAAAAAAATAATTACCCCCACTTTTTAAAATTTTTAAAGATGAGAAAAATTTTAATTATTAATAAAATAACGTGTCTAGAAACAATTTAATCAACAGTTCCTAATAAAAATTAAACGTTTTAAACTGTAATTTATTTCAAATAGTCCTACATCCTAAAATTACAAGAAATTGCATACGCTTGAATAGAACTATCTATATCAGAATTTATATCTGTACCATAATGTAAAACTAGAGACATGAAATCTGATGG
>CAXBWG010000095.1:0-6039 GCA_963979105.1 uncultured bacterium
AAATCTAATCCTCTTTTTGCACGTCTCATTTTTGGATCTGTATAGGTTTCAGGTACCCTCTTTCTTTTTTTAAGATCAGGTGTTTTTGAACTCTGAGTATTTAGTTTAGGAATTGTTGATATTGCTGTTGAACATGTTTGCATTTTTTATCCCTTTTTTTAAATATAATATTTTTTTTATCTTGTTTTATAGTTATTATCGTATTTTTTTTTATTTTTAATTCATTTATTTTGAAATTATATATAATTTATCATGTAAATTAATAAAAATATATATTAAATTATTACTAATAAAAAGAAAATAATTTTATTTTTAGGTAAATACGAGTAAATATGAATTGGCAAAGAAGTGCAGCTAATATTTTTTCTTTTAGAAATAAAAAAATATGATACAATTTTTCATACCATGACAATAAAAAAAACAATTTTAACAGGTGTAAAACCTACTGGGTTACCTCATATTGGAAATTATTTTGGTGCTATCAAACCTGCTCTAGAATTGGCTAATAATTATAATTCATATTTGTTTATTGCAGATTGCCATGCCCTAACAACCTTTAAGAATGCAACTGAACTTAAAGATAATTGTTTAAATATTGCAGCCGCTTGGCTTGCCTTAGGTGTAGATCCAGAAAAAACAGTATTTTACAGGCAGTCAGATATAGGTGAAATATTTGAGCTTAATTGGATTTTAAGTTGTTTTAGTGCAAAAGGATTGCTCAATAGAGCACATGCCTACAAATCTTTACTAGATACAAATCAAAAAAACAACAAAGATCCCGATTTTAATATTAATGCAGGTATCTTTAATTATCCTATATTAATGGCTGCAGATATTTTGTTGTTTAATGCAGATATTGTTCCTGTTGGTGCTGATCAAAAGCAACATGTAGAAATAGCTCGCGATGTTGCAGAAAGTATTAATTCTACCTGTTCGACAACGTTTACATTGCCAGAGCCTTTAATTAGTAAAACCACTCATATTGTTCCAGGAATAGATGGACAAAAAATGTCTAAAAATTATAATAATACGATTCCTATTTTCTTGCCTGAAAAACACTTACGTAAGCGGTGTATGCAAATTGTAACTGATTCAACGCCTGTTGAAGATTCCAAAGATCCGGCTACCTGTAATGTGTTTAAGTTAATGACGTATTTTAAATCTGAGTCTGAGCTAGATAGTTTAGATAAACGGTATCGTGCAGGAGGGTTAGGTTACGGAGCTGTAAAGCAAGAGTTGTTTGAGGCTATTTTTACCTATTTTAAGGCAGCTCGTGAACAATATGATTATTATATAGCTAATTCAAGTGAAGTTGATTTAATTTTAGAAAAAGGAAAACAAAAAGCAAAACGTGTAGCTATAAAATCATTGGCCAATATAAAAGCTTCAATTGGTTTATAGTAAGTCTTTTATAGGGTTACTTTTTTTTATTAATTATATACCAGGTGTAAGTTAACAGCAGTATTGCTATAAATATGCTTATTGTATAATTGGAATAAGTATTTTGTGTTATTAGGTATGGAAAATAACTTTTTAAAAAAGAAATGGTGATAAAACTTAGTGTTAAAAAGCTAGTAAGACCAAGTAACCAGTTCATTTATAAGTTCTTTTTATATAGTTAGAGATTGTGTTTCTAGCTGAGCTACATGTAATTTGTATTCATTTATTTTTTTTGTAACTGCTTCTGTTTTAAATAGGTCATGAGCTTTATTAAAGCCTTCTTTAATTGTTTTTACATGATTCACGCAAAGCATTGCAAATGCAGCGTTAATACAAATATGTTTTATAATAGAATGGCTCCAATTTTTATCTAGTAAAATTTTAATGAAAGTCATTGCGTTGTAGTTGCTGTCACCACATTTGTAATCGGTGATATTGGGATCTATTTCTTTTGAAAAATCAAACTTGTATTCGTTTATTTGAGTTTTGGTTACATCGAAAATATGAGTTTCCCCAATAAGGCTAACTTCGTCTTTATTGTCTCCTCCTAGGCAAAATATAACACGTTCTCTATTTAGTAATTGCACAGTTTTTGTTAGTGTTTCTATGTCTTTAGAAGTGCTAATTCCAATAACTTGATGAGAAATGTTTAATGGGTTACATAGAGGGCCTAAAAGATTAAAAACGGAGCGCTCTTTGTATTCTTTTCTTGCAGTCGCTACATTTCGCATTCCAGGATGATATTTTCTGGCAAATAAAAAACAGAAGTTTACCTTTTCTAATAGGTCAATAGTTTCATGTGTTTCAAGTTGGAAATTGATATGCATTTCTTCTAAAAAGTTAAAGCTTCCATTTGGTTTTGTAGACCCATAATTTCCATGTTTTGCAACAGGGATTCCAGCTGCAGCTAACACAAATGTTGTGCACGTTGAAATATTGAACCTATCTTTTTTCGATCCTCCAGTTCCGCAAATATCTATTAGAGGGGTAATAGGTGTAGATACGGGCAAAGAGCTTTTTTTTATTGCCGAAATAAAGCCTACTAATTCATGAGGGGTTGGTCCTTTATTTTCATAGGCATTAATAAAATTTAAAATATCTTGAGTTGGTATTTTTCCAGCTAATACTTCTGTTAAGAAGATTGTTGCTTGAGATTGGCTTAAGTGCTTTTTTTGATGAAGTAAATTTAATATTGTTTTCATGATACTTGTTTGTTAAAAAAGTCCTCACAGTCTTTTTTGATTATATCTATAGGTGTATTTTTTATTAACATATCATGGCATACTTTAATAAATTCAACAAAATATTTTAAATGTTCTTGTAAAAGGAAATTAAATTGATCGAGCTCGATATAAACTTCTTTAATCTCTATGGAGTCTTCTGTTTCTAGTGTAGAGGATATGTTTTTGTTAAATGCATTTTCAATAGAATCGAGGTGTGTCTCAATTGATTCAATATCGCTATTAATCATTGCCTCTTGAAGTTTAGATGAAATAACTAACGTTTCTTTTTTTGGGTTTGCTACATCTATATTTCTGTCTACTTTAATGTGCTTTGAAAATAAATTAGATACATAAATCATATCTATAAGTCGTTTTTGACAGCTAATGTTTGTTTCACAGTATAAATCAAATGAATCTATATAATAAACGTCATCTTCGATAAGTCCTTCGATCTCTAGATAAATGGGGAGTTCTTCAAGAGATGAAAGTCGATTTGCTGATTTTTTGAATCCATGAAGTTGGTCGTTTACAACAATTAATTCTGGTTTTAGCAATGGATGTTTTGCAACATAACGTTCTACAAAGGCATCTTTTGTTAAATTTGTATATTTTTCAGAGTAAATAATATACAAATATGATGTTATTGTGTTATAAATTTTAGATAAACTCACTGTGATGTTCCTTTGTATATTGTGTTATTCTTAACTAAATAATTCCTATGTATTAACTTCTGTTGATAATAGAATAATTTAAAATAAAGTATATCTATCAACTCGTTTTTCTTAAAGTTTATTATTATAAAACTCTATATATTACTTAAATATAGTATATACTAATTTTATGTCAAATTCTAAATATGAATTATATGAAAAAATAAAAAATAGGCTGCAATCAACAGATTATGTTATAAATCCATGTCGAGAAATTAGTTATGGTCTTCAATTTTTAATATTTTATCGGAAAAGATCTGGTTTATTACGAATTTATGATGGGAAGGGGGGTTTGAAAGTTGATTATTCACAAATAAAAGACCCAAAGTTGTTATCTCAAATAAAAAATGACATCGAAGATATTACTAAAAAGTTTGAGCCCACAAAACCAATTGTAGATCCGAATGAAAAAGATGTTGAAACCTTCGATATAGAAGATGAAGACCCCGATGATTTAATTGGAATTGATGAATCTGGAAAAGGTGATTATTTTGGACCTTTAGTGGTGGCCGCAGTTAGAATTACACCGGAGCTATCTGAGCAGTTAAGTGGATTAGGAATTACAGATAGTAAGCGATTATCTGATTCTTCCATAAGATATTTAGCAGATATTATTGCTAAAAGGTGTCAGCATGCGCTAATTGTAATGGGTAATAAAAGTTATAATACTATTTATACGAAAGTTAAAAATTTAAATCATTTGTTAGCATGGTCTCATATGAAAGTGTTAGAAGATACGCTAAAGCAAGGGTATTGCCCGAATGTGTTGTGTGATCAGTTTGCTAATGCATCTCTACTTAAAAATACATTGCGTGCAAAAAAACTAGATGTAACCCTGTATCAGCGTCCTAGAGCAGAATCTAATTTGGCAGTTGCGTGTGCTAGCATTTTGGCTCGATATAATTTTATTGATCAAATTCAGAAAATGTCAGAATCTTATTCGTTTCAGTTTCCAAAGGGATCATCTGATCATGTTTTAAATTTGGCAGAAGAGTTTGTCGAAGAGTTTGGAGATGCTGAGTTAAAGATTGTGTCTAAAACACATTTTAAATTAACAGAAAAATTAAATGCGCGTCGTAATAAATAGTTTAAGTTTTAAACTAAAAAAAATCTATGCCTGTATGAATTAATTTTTATGAATGGGTGTCCTAATCATTGCCTGGTTTTACAAATAGAACAAAAGAAATCATTCCAAATATAATAAGCCAAAGGAGGGTTTTTGTAGTATAAGAGGCGTTTTGCACCTGCTTATTGTTATTTAGGTTTTTTCTAGATAAATATTTCTTTATTTATTATTTGAAAGCTTAAAAAAGCGTAAGTAAAGATGGAGATATTGAAAAAAACTAAAATATGAAAAACTAAAGAAGTTTAATTTTTAATATTTTATAGAACATCCATATGAAGTAGAAGAAGCTGGGCTCATTGGAGTCTCGTTTTTAATGGCGGTTATAGCAAGGTTTACATAATTTGTTGCCTCAGCTATATCTGCTTTATTTGCAGATCTAATACTATCAATAGCCCCTTTATAAACCAAAATTCCTGCTGGGTTTATAACAAACATATGTGGTGTTGTTTTTGCTTTATATAATTTTCCTATTGCACCAGATATATCTAGTATAACAGCGGTTGCATGTGAATTTTCTTTTTGTATTTGATTTTCGCACTCTTGCATAGTTAAATGGCCTTGTTTTCCAAGGGCAGATGAAATTATGCTTAACCAAACACCCCCCTTATCTGTTAGCTCTTTTTGAAGGTGCTGCATATTGTTTTGTGAATAATGTTTTTTTACAAACGGACATAAATGATTTTTCCATTCCAAGACAACTGTTTTTCCAGTGTAGTCACTTAGTGAAATTTTTTTACCAGTATGAGATATTCCCATAAATTTAGGAGCTGGCTGGCCGATAGCTGGGAGTTGTTGTGCGTGTTTATCCTTAAAAGTTTGGGAGTTAGGTGAAAAAAAATAAACAATAGAAACACCTAGAGCAATAATTACTATATTTATGAAAATAGCTTTTAATAATTTAATCATTGTGACTCCTTTAAATTATAAATATCTTGCTTTGACAAAAGCTGTGGAAGCAATTTTATTTTACCATTTTTGTCATAATAAACATACAAGGGAACCCCTTGTCGGTTAAATTTTTGCAAATAAGTTGTTATAGTTTTATCGTAGTTTGTCCAGTCTAATTTAATAAGCGTAATATTGTTTTTTTGTAAAAATGATTTAATGTCTTGGGTATCTAAAACAAATGTTTCGTTTACTTTACATGTAATACACCACGCAGCCGTAACATCAACCAACACTTTAGTTTTATTTTGTGTAAGTGATTTAATGCTAGAGAGTGTTTCGATGCTAGTTGAGGGTGTTTCAATTTTGGATATAAAAACAAAGTAAAATACATATGCTGAAAGTAATAATATTAAAAGAAAAATGCTATTTTTAATTACCCCTAATAGCTTAGTTCTTTGAATAGAAATTAAAAGTATAAACCATACAAGTGCCAATAAAATTCCAAAGATCCAAACGGAGTTACCAAGTTGAACTGCTAAAATAGACAATAACCAAAGTGCAGATCCATATAAAAATATAGCTAAAACATGTTTTAGTTTTATCATCCAGGCTCCGGGTTTTGGGAGTAGGTTTTTCAGATATGGAACGTAGG
>CAXBWG010000096.1:0-6003 GCA_963979105.1 uncultured bacterium
CCTGATGTATTTGAGATTGGCATCCAATTAAGGCTATTTTAATGGACGTATTTTCTTTCGCCATTTTTTTGGTAAGTTTTTTGGTATCGGTATCTGCATTTTCAGTAACAGTACACGTGTTTATAAGCGCGATATCTGCATCTAAATGGCTAAAAACACGGTTATAGCCAAGGCTAGTAAATCCTGTTTCAATGGAGGCTGTTTCAGACTGATTTAGCCTGCATCCTTGTGTATAAAAGTATATTTTCTTACTCATAATAGGTAATTATGCTAGCACACCAAACCGGTGAACTCAATTTAAGCATAACGTAATTGTTTGTATTTATGTTTGTTTTCGTCATTTATTGGGAATAAATAAACAATGCAAGTTAATTTTAATCGTGATATTAAGCAAAGCAGCAGGCAACAAAATGGTGTTAATCCAAACATTATTACCTTTCCATCTGGCAAAATAAAAAATAGTAGATTTTTAGACAACGTAAATTTTACAAAGATTAGATCCGGATCAGACTTATACAAACAACTTAAACAAACCAATGCCTATCCGTTGGAAGTATTAAAAACTATAATTTATGAAAAAGCTAGTACACGACCTACTGTAGATAAAAACGAAATGATAAAAAAAATATATAGTTGTATTGTGGAAATTTCATCTATTATAGCTAAAGATTGCAAGGTAAATATTTCACTAAAACATGATCTTGTATCATTTCGTAGAGATTGTGTATTAGAAATGACAGAATTTTTTTATAAAAATTGTAATCCTGAGACACCATTATCGCCTTCATCTAACATGACGACCGAAGTAACACAAATACTAGGAATAAATAGTGCTGAGTGGCGCAATTCGATTGTCCAGTTACACCAACATGGCGCAACTAAAAGTGAAATAGAAAATGAAATAGATGATGGAAATTTATCTGAGGACGGAACAAATAATGCTTGGGAAAATAAAGGTAATAGTGAATTAGAAAAAAACATAAACAAAGTTAGAACATATGCAGATAGTAGTTCTAGTGTATTAATAAATCCTGATGGCTTTTTTGGGTATGTATTAAATCGTGATATTCTTTTTAATATGTCTATTAAGGACTTTAATGTAAAAATTAAAGAACTTAAAAATGGTAGCTCATATGAGCAAGGAAGCTTAAATGAAAATTCTAATGGTTATAGTTCTGTTTCTTCATTAACGAGTGATGATGATAGTAGTGGGGGTAGTATTGATAGTAGTCTATACAATTCAAGAAATAGACAACCAGGAATTTTAAAGAAATTACATGAACAACAACAGTATCTTTTAGCTCAAGTTGTTCGTAAAGATCAACAAATAATTACACTTGAATCAGAAGTTCAAGAGGTAAGAACTCAATTAAATGAATTTATTTCACAGCGTAGAGATCAAGAACAAAATGAACTGTTCCAGTTACAATTTGATAGTCTACAACGACAACATCAACAGGAACTAAAAGTTTTAGAAGATAAATTTAATGCTGAATTAATTAATCAACAAGAAGATAACGAAGCCCGAATTTTACAACTTATTGAAGATATGAAGAATTTAACTGAAATTCAAAAGTCTAGTTATGAAGATAGCTTAGAAAAAATATCACAATCCTTTGCAGAACAACAACGGCAACAAAATGAAAATCATGAATTAAAATTAGCAGAACTTCAAAGACAATTAAATGGTCTTAAAGCTCAACAACCAGATATTCAACAAAAAAATGACGAAATAGAGCAATTAACACAAGAAATACAAGCTCTTAAAGCTCAGCAAGAAAAGCAAGCTGAAAACTTTAAAACTGCTATTGAACAATTAAATACAATCTATGAGAGAGATCAGGCAGCTCAAAATGACGCTAACCAAAGAAAAATAGATGAACTACAAGAACAAATAGCTGTTGCAAGAAAACAATATCAAGAAGATAGATCAATCTATAAAGATTTAATAATAGCTTTTGAAGCCCAAATACAATTTCTTAATTCCCAACAACAAGAATTAGATAGCCGGTATCAAAATACTATGCTTACGTTAGCTGAGGTTATGGAAGATCAAGTTATACAAAAAATTGAGAATGTAGGACTTCAAGAACAAATAACTGCTATACGAAATCAACACGAAACAGAAAGTGCGAAGTATACAGCAACTATAAAAGAATTAGAATCAGAAATAAGTTCTCTTACAGACCAAAGTGAATTTAAAAATTCCAATACTCTATCGCAAATAGGAGATTTAAACGCCTGTATACATAGCCAAACTCAAGAGATAGCTGATTTAAGAGAAAAACTAGAAGAACTACAACTTGGAGATTATTCTAAATTACCTGAAGGTCTATTAGACGAACCTGAAGAACAATATGAGCCTCCTATAATATATAACACCATTATAGCTATTATAGATTTAGATAGTTTATATGAAGAGAAATTAACTGAGTTAAGTAACCTAGAGATAACAGAAGATAACAAAAACGATAGATTAGCTGATATTCTTTACAGAAATTTTGATACGAGGCAAGAAGATGAGGAAAAAATTAATAAATTAAAACATTTACTTCTTCAAGAAAATTTACAGGAAAAAGATGAGTTAAGTACAAAAACGTTACAAGAGTTAAAAGAGTTAGCAGCAACAAAACTGAAAATAATCATGGAAAATAAAAAAAGTTTAATGGATTCAACATTTGATTCTTTGAAAGAAAATACAAAAAAACAAAAATCAGCAAAAGTAATTCAAACTAAATTCCAAGAGGTTCAAGCTAAACAAAAAGTTAAACGTATTAAAGAGGAAGAATTAAAAGCATCATTAGCTGAAGACTTAGCTAAGGGCTTAGATGGTATGCAATCATGGGATAGCCCTATAATCGCAAACGCTATTTTAAGTGAAGTCCAGGTAATTGGCTTAAAAGATTTGATTTCTGAAGAAATTTTAGGTAGCCAAGATATCGCCAACATGAGCTTAGCTGAAATAGGTCAACTTGCTACACAACAATTAGAACACAATAATTTAAAAATTCTAGAAGTACTACATCAACAAAAATTAGCAGACATAAAAAATAAAGCAAATGATATTTTAATCAAAAGAAAAGAAATTTTAAATGTAGTATCAGGTAAAAACATTTATAGTGATGCCTATATAAAAAAAATGGGGCCTGATTCAGGTGCTACATCTGAGTCTATATTAGTATTAAATCCAATTATTGAAGCATTTAAACAAGGAAGATCATTAGCTCGCACAAAACAAGATTATATTAGTATGTTACAAGGCTATATTCGTAATACAGAGTTGGATAACTTGATTTTAGATCTATCCGGTGAAGATATGGCGTATTTATTAAAATATATAAAAATTGACGCAAGCAGAAATTTTACTGTTGATTCAGAAGCAAAAAGTAACATAAAACTAAATGAGATTGCTACTAAATTACAAGACGCTATGACATTAAGTCCGCAAGAATTAATTAGATCAAAAAATATTTTTCCAAGAATTGAGAAACTTACAATATCAAAGGCGATTTTGGATCAATTTAAAAAACAAGAAAATAAACAAGCTATGAAAAAATTAGATAGTCCAAGTAACAACTTTTTGGGAGTAGTTGGATTATATCCTGTAACTGAAGAAATGAAAGCGGTTGCACAAAATACTGCTGAATATTTAAGAGCACAAGAACCTACACTCTTTGACACCTATGCCGCTAATTTACTACGCTGTGAAGATAAGTTTGATAAAACAATGTTTGATGATCTAGCAGCAAAGTTAGTGTTAGGCTATATTTCTACAGCTAAACAACAATTATCTGATTCACCTAAAGTAAGTTTACTTGCTTCAAAACTTAGCTCGAAAAGTAAAAAACAAATTAGTACAGCTCGTTTTATACAACTCAAAGAAACTAGCATTAATTTAGCTGAAAGTTTTGAGAAAGCAAGTAATTTAGAAGAAAATAAACAGATAAAAGATGATTTAACTAAAAAAGGAATCAAATGTGATGAATTTAAAAAGAAAATTATAGATATTATAAATTCAAAAGAAGTTAAAACAAAATGGATAGAAAACAAGCCTAAAGTTGACTCCAAAAATGTTGACTACATAAAAAAGGAATCTACTAATTATCATCATTATTTTGAAACAAAAGAATATTACACCCCAGAATTTATTGCAATTATAAACTTTTTATCTAGCGATGATATTTTAAAAAATATTTCTGATAAAAATTTGAAGGATTTTGTAGATGAATGTAAAAAACGTATACCTGCAACCAGTAATGAAGAGCAAAAAGTAGAAGGTTTAAAAGAGCAAATGATTAAGGTGCGTAAAGACGCAGATATTCTTAAAAATGAAGATCCTTCAATAAAAGCATATAATAAAGATAAAATAGAAGAAATTCAGGGTGTCCTATTTGATTCCATTTCAGGATCACAAGACCATGAATTAAAAATAGAGTTAAAATCTGCAGATTTAAAATTTGAAATAATGAATCTAGAAACAAAACCAGAAACATTAGTCTCGGATCAAATAACAGATTTAAATGAATTGATAGAAAATATGAATACACAATTTAACAAGCAATTTGAAACCTATTTTGGCCAACAAGATTTAAGTTCAGAAACGCTATTTGAATATTTTACCCAAAACCCGAATGCTACAGTTACCGAAGGGGGCCCCACATATGCTGAAATCACAAAACGATTTTTAGACAAGTTTAGCGATAACGGGCAACGTTTTTTACAAGACTATATGTATCCTGTAATAGTAGCAAAAATACAATTACAGTATCTAGAAGGTAAAAAAGGGGTTGTAGGGGATCATTTAGATGAGATGAAATTTGTAAAAACCCCAGCGTCTATTACACAGTTAAGTGAATTTAATTTTAAACCTGAAGTATTACAAAAACTAATCGCGCTATTTATGCACGGCTTAGATACTAGGTATCCTAAAGATAAAGCCCCAACGATATTATCTAGACAACAGTTACTAGCTATTAGCCAAATGCAAAAAGCTAACGAAGAAAATAAAACAGTAACCGTAAATTTAAATGCAGGTGAAGGAAAAACCTTTTTATCTGTTTTAATAGATGAGCTAATAAACCAACAAGATAAACCCATTATTCATATAGCCCCCTTTGCACAAGATGAACCCGGATGGAGCCAGTTGCCAGGAGATGTAAGTAAAATTATACCTGGTAAACATTATTGGATAAAAGCACAAGATATGAGTGGCTATTTAAAAAAATCTAAGTTTAGCCAAACGTTATTTGAAAAATCTCCATACATATATTGTGATGAATTTGATCGATACCCAGACTTAAATAAACAATTAGATCATGCACATTTATATGCACGATGTAATATGTCGGCAACAGATAATATACAAGAAGTAAATGTGAAATTCATGGAATCAATAGCAGCATTACAATTTGTAAAAGATAGCTTTACTTTAGTAGCAGATATGATATTTAAGAATGAATTGCAATACATTATAGACTTAGCAAAAGACAAAAATAAAATAGATGAATTAAATGTAAAAATACAGGGTTTTAATGAAACATATAAAGTTAAATTAAATACTATATTAATTGATGGTATAAAAATTAATAAACTTAATAAACTTTTAAAAAAAATACCAGATTTAATAACACGCACAAACGATAAAATAGATTTTGAACTTGGAGATGGACCAACTACTAGACAATTAAATTTACATAAAGCCGAGGAAAACGCCATAACCAATTTTGATCAAATGCTAAAAGACTCTAAAGACTTGTTTAAAAAAGGAAAAAAATTACAATACATTTTTCAGGGCGGTGAATTTGTTGATGGTACAAAGCCATTAACTATAAAAGATCCTATGGAAATAGACCAAATATTAAGTAAAATACAATCTAAAATTAAATCTGAAACACCACCTGTTTACGTTCATCTATTAGCCCCTAAAGGGTTTAAAGAAAAACATGGAATAAATGAAGGCCACCCAGTTACGGTTACATTGCAAAATGGTAAATGGAAAAAAAT
>CAXBWG010000097.1:0-6001 GCA_963979105.1 uncultured bacterium
CAAGCACACCTATTAAACCATCTAAAACCACCCACTTCCGACACCTCTAGAGGCTACATCGTTGGTGGAACCTTAATAGATGACCCCCAAACAAATCACTGCTTCGCAATAAAATCCATACACCCTAAAATCCCAGACTACGGGCCTCAGCCGTCATATAAAATTGAAGCCACAACACATCATTCAGATCACGCACCCCCACGATCAAAAAGAGCTAAACCCGACCACCACCAACACAATAACTTCACTTAAACTAATAACAATTGCTAAACAGAAAACAATCTACTATTCAGGAAGAGGGCTGCCATAAAGTTGATATTCTAACTCCCTCAAACGGAAATCATCCAAACCTAGCTCACCACATAAAACATCTTGCTCTGAATCAAGAAAGGATCTTAATTCAGAAAAATTCATTCTATGTAAAGGATCTGGATTAAAGCATTCAAATAAACGAATTAACAAATCTTGATATTTCTAAGAAAGCCCCGATTCTCACACAACAACTGACACCCACGATTTACTGAATGACAAATAGTCATGATCAGAAAAAGAGCCCTATCAAACAACTCTTTAAACTTAGAATGATACACAGGCTCGTTACCATGATTGTTAACACAAATACCAACAACATCCAACCACCATTCATGGGATTTTAGAAGATAGGAATCAACTAACTCAAAATAATTGTCACCGACAATATATCTCCATAACACACAAGCGGTTTGATATAAATCAACTGTAGCCAATCGTTCTTTTCTAGTAGCATCTAGATACGAGACATACTGTGCTCCCGTGGAAAAAGCATCTACACTACCTTCTTCAACCATAATAGATTAAGGATCAAAATAAGGAAAAGTACCAACTTCTCTAATAGCCTCATCACGTATCCCTTTAATTTTATAATATGATTATGATTAATTTATTCTATTGAAAATTTGTTATGCAGGGCCTGTATTATTCGATATATATTCCATAGCTAAAACCTTAAATAATTCCATCCAAATAAATTAATTTCTTGTTTAAAACTTGGAGTAATATGAAAAAAATAATTAGAAAACTGATTAACTTTACAATTATTAGCATTAGAACCACTATTTACACTTAACAACTACACATCTTTACTATCTTGATACCGCCACATTAAAAATAATTCATAAAAAACATTAAAATTAACCACTTTTATAAAAAAACGCCAGAAATTATACACCCTATTAAACCTAATATTAATGAAAATTAAAAATATTAAAATATTAATTTCAACAATAAAAAATCTTTAAATATATAAAAAAAATGTATAAATCTTTTATTTTTAATAAATTTCTCTATAATTAGAATTATGAAATTAAAAATATTATGTTTATTACTAATAAGTCTATTTATTACACCTTACACATTAGCAAACATAGAAAAAAATCAAAAAAAATTAGATTCTATCCAACAAAAAATTAAAAAGAATAAATCAATATTAATTCCTAAAAAAAAGAAAAAGCAAAAAGCACAAATAAAACTGAACCAACTTACTCGAAAAATTAAATATAATGTACTAAAGCTTAATAATAACAAACGAAAATTAACATTTGCAATTAAGAATGAAAAAAAAGCAAGAAAAGAGTATATTCAGACACAAAGCGAAAACAAAAAACTTCAAAAAAAACTTAAACACCGCATTTCTTATCTTTATAAGCATTCCCCCTTAAGCGCCCTTGAACTAATTTTATCTACAAACAAGTGGAATATAGAAAGTAATAGCATTTTTTTCTTTACTAAAATATTAGAGAAAGATATTGAAATAATTAATTTATCTCAAGAAAGTCTAAAAAAATTAGATAAAAAAAAGAAACTAATGAAAAAAAGAAAAAAATATACTTTAAAAATAAAAAAAGATATTCAAAATCGAGAAAACTATTTATTATCTCAAAAAAAACAACAAGCTATATACATATCAAAACTTGAAAAAGAAATTAAAAAATTATTAAATCAAAACATTGAATTCGATAGGTTATCTAACGATTTATCTAAATTAATTTCAAAAGAAGCCCAAAAAAAAGGATATTACGGTACCGGAAAATATATAAAACCTGTAAATGGATGGATTTCTTCTCGATATGGAATTAGAGTCCACCCCATTTTTAAACGAAAAATTAAACACACCGGAATCGATATCGCCGCACCAAAAGGAAGAAAAATAAGAGCTGCTGATTCAGGAAAAATTATATTTGCAGGAACAAAAGGCGGTTATGGAAAAAGTGTATTAATTTTTCATGGAACAGAACCAATATCAGGTAAAACTTTCTCAACATTTTACGCTCATCAATCTAGAATTTTTGTTAAAAAAGGTGATTTAGTTCAAAAAGGAGATGAAATTGGCTGGGTAGGCTCAACCGGGTATGCAACAGGGCCACACTTGCATTTTGAATTAAAAATAAACGGAATTCACGTTGATCCATTAAAATATGTACCAAGATAACACGATCATGATAGCCATTATAAAAAACAAAGATTATAATACATGTTATGAATATCGATAAATCTTTAATCGAATCTATGAGCTCAGCACAAGTCCTATTTGCAACCTCATTTCTAGAAAATGTTTTTGTAAAAAACAAAACCAATATAAGCATTGAGGATTCCGCTAAATTAAACATAATTTACACCCTTATAAAAGCTTCAAAAAAAGATATAATGAAATCCACACTTTTTTTCGCATTAACCACCCAATCTCAAGAAACACTCTTTAATCTATTAACATTTAACAATCAAACACTACTATTACTTCAAACAAAAACACTCACGCTTACAATGAATTTATATAATAGCTTAGAGCCCTCCCTGCAAAATCAATTCATGGTAGAATGCTTCAAAAAAAACCAACCCTTATTTAAAAACATCAAACAAAAATTAAGACCCAACATTTCAATCCATCAAGGAATAATAATTGAAAAAACTAAAATAAATGAAAGCTTAAGCTCATCATACATTTCTAAATTAATTCATCTAATTACAGACCAAGACACCACTATCGTGCAAACAAAAGAATTTTCTTTATCGCTACAAAAAATATTAGCCGAAAAAGATTTAGAATTACTAACAAATAACTTCTTTAGTTACTTCAGTAAATTAAAATTAAAACTTGATTCAAAAGAAACCTTTGTAACTTATCTTAAATTTTTTGAAATTTCAGTTCCTTTAATTGTATTACATCCAAGTAATATCGATACTCTCGATAGTATAATTGAACAATTTCTCTTATCTCTTAATACACTCACATCACAAGACTGGATAATCAAACTACTAAATCAAGTACCTCCTTTTATTTTAAATAAATGCTGCTATGAAATTCATAATTTTGAAAAAATTAAAAATGCATCAAAACGCAATATATACTGTAGATATAACAATTTACTTAAAGAAAACTTAAATAAAGATTACGCAACTAATATTAAAGAAGCTATAAATCAGGTATAATCAATTAAGGAGTTAAACAGAACACTATGATATCATTTATTCAAGAAAACATTCTTATATTTTTAATTCTTCTTCCTATACTTTACATAGTCTCTAGAGACATAATTAGCATTATAAATAGAAAAAACAGAAAAAAAGAAGATGAAATCCGTCTAAGAGAATCCGAAGAGCGAATTCTAAAATTAATGAAAAAGTTAGATATTAATCGTGAAAGTCTAATGAAACAACTTTCAATAATCCAAAATAAAATAAAATTACCTTCCGAAGAAGAAAATGCAGACGACAATGAGCAAAAAAGATCCTAAAGAATCTGAGTTTTATAAACGATTTAAATTTGACAAAGATCTTTTTGATTCAATTTTTTCAGGAGACCATATAGCAGATAAAGCAAGCCTATATCTAACCACACTTGTAAAAGCCACTCTTCCGCAACAAAAATCAAAACAAAAAAAAGCACAAGTTTCGTTATCTCCCGCATTAGAACGTATTAAAAAAAAATACAAAAAAAAAGAATCAACTCCTATAAATCCTAATCCAAACAAAGAAAAACAACCCATTACAACCCCCTCTTCGATTAAATCAACAAAAAAAACATCTTTTGAAAACAAAGAACCAGTTATCACCCAATCAAAAATTAAAACACCACCACCCAACCCGACTATACACAAAACAATTATATCAACAAAAAAAACAATAAAGAAAAAAGTAGCAGATAAAATAGTTAAACCAAAACAGAAAAAAATTAAAAAAGCAGCAATTTTAAGTAACATAAAATTTGTATTGTCCTATTTAAATCCGCTAAGCAAATCCAAGCCAGAAAAAATCAAAACAACAAGACTAGACGACTCAATTAAACGGCTTAAAGACCGTGAAAAGAAAATTCAAGATTTATTTGATAAAGGAAAAGGTAAATTATCGTAATGCAAGACGCAGAATTCGAAAAAGAACGATTAAAAAATAAAAATAAACGATTAGAAGCTGAAGTTTATATGATAAAAAAAGCTCGCTGGAAAAGATTAACCTCTATCTCGCTAATGCTTATATTCGTACCCATATTTATTCCCATACATATTCTATTAATTATAATTGCAGCAATTTCCAAACATCATAAATCAACACTTATTTATTATTATTTAAAAATTTATTTTAATATTTATTTTTACTTCTCAGGCATAGAAATATTTAATGTTTACCCCATACCAAAACCACTACCCAAACCAAGTATATTTTTTGCTATAAGATCAATTAATCTAACAACTCCTTTTCTGCAAACACAATTTCCAAATAAAGTAGAACTCCCCTACCAAAGGCAATTAGCACATATTCCTATTCATCCGTTATTTCCAATACTAAGAATGGGGGCATTTGCAAAATCCTTTGGATACCCAGACAATCCGCTAAGCTCTTCTATAGACCAGATTGAGCACTTATTACATCAAAACAAACCGATTGTAATATATATTCACCCACATTATATCGACCCTCAATTTTCTGAAACACTACTTTTATACGATATGGTATTAGATCTACTCGAAACAAACATTGATTGCCATTTTATTAAAGCAAATCTTATCGAATCCTATAAAATAGGAACGCTTCTACACAAAACTCCAGTATCAATTTACTGCAAAAAATCAAAAGATGTTATAGGGGAGATAAAAAACAAAGAGAATGCTAAAATAGAAACAAGTTTAAAAATTATGGAATTCTTTGAATTCAAAAACGTTAGAATAATATGAACAAAATAACTAATATTGAAGACCTACTATACCTACAATTATTTTCTAAATTAATATTTGAATGTAATTTTTATAATACAAACAATTCTAAAAAATTTAATAATACAATTTCAACTACTAACCTAGCGCTAGAAATTGATGAACGAAACTATCCTAAAAACTTTAACTATCACTTACCTTTATTTAATTTATTTGAGTTAAAAACAATACAATCCAAGCAACAAAACAGCATAACTTCACTATTTAAAAACATTAAATCAAAACTAAACAGCACAACCAATATATCCCAAGAAAAATTTAACCAAACTTATTTAAAATCAAATTATTTTCAACATTCAACAAAAAGCTCAATAGATTTTATAGAAATACTAAATAACCAAAAGTTAAATCAGCTTATTTCACATCAATTAAGCCAATTAAACAAAATATTAAGTCAATTACACAACAACTACTCAGTAAATCATTTCTGGGCATCCACAGAACATAAATCGTATATAAACCGGCTACGTGTAAAAACAAAATCTGCCATTACATCCCCAAAAATTTCCAATTTAGATCTTTTATTTTCTACAGCATCGTCTTTTTACAAATATACAAATCAAGCAAGTATCAAATTTTATGAAAAAACACCAACAAAAGACGTACAATTCAAACAAAACTTTAAAGAATGGAACTTATTCTTAAATGAATTAATTAACATAAACAATGTATTATCTGAAATCATCGTTTTAACACTCATTCACAAACTTCATTTTATCAGCACACTACTAAATACCAAGGAAATAAAATCCAATTTA
>CAXBWG010000098.1:0-5984 GCA_963979105.1 uncultured bacterium
AATAGCGCCTTCACCTACATTTTTTATAGCGCCCATTCCAAATCGAACCATTTGTTTGTTGTTGCTAATACCAATAGTAAAATCGCGTTTTGACTCATTTACATCCGGCGGAAATATAGCTAAATCTAGCGAGCTACATTCCTGGACATATAGAGCTGTTTTGTCGCTATTATTTACGACACTAGATAATAAACTAACCATGTATTCTGCCGGGTAATGTGCTTTTAAATAGGCTGTTTGGTACGAAATAAGTGCATATGCCGTACTATGAGATTTGTTAAATCCGTATTCTGCAAATTTGTAACAAAGTTCAAAAATATCTTCAGCTTTTTTTGTATTTACTTTTTTTTGTTTGGCGCCTGCTAAAAACTCAACACGCATTTTGTCCATAACGTCTTTTTTCTTTTTACCCATTGCCCGACGTAGCATGTCTGCTTGACCTAAACTAAACCCGCCAATAATTGAGGCAATTTGCATAACTTGTTCTTGGTAAACAATCATTCCATAGGTTTCTTGTAAGATGTTTTCTAGCTGTGGTAAAGGGTAAGACACTTCGGTTTTTCCTAATTTATTAGATACAAAGTCATTTACCATTCCAGAACCAAGAGGGCCTGGCCTGTAAAGTGCTAAAAGTGCAATAAGGTCTTCAAATACATTAGGTTGCATATCTTTCATTAGCTGACGCATTCCTTTACTTTCACACTGAAATACACCAACGCCACTACCTTTGCAAAGAAGTTCAAACGATTTCGTGTCGTCAATTGGAATTTTAGAAATATCAAAATCTGTATTAGGTATTTTATTTATTAAATGTTCTGTATCATCGATTACTGTTAGGTTACGAAGTCCTAAAATATCCATTTTTAATAGTCCGATATTTTCGATATCGGCCATGGCATATTGTGTTGCAACTTGGCCATCGTTTTGAGTTAATGGCACCACGGTAGTTAACGGATCTCTCGAAATTACAACACCCGCTGCATGAGTGGATGTATGCCTTGTTAGCCCTTCCAGTTTAATTCCAATATCTAGGAGCTCTTTAAACGCTTCATTGCTCTCATAGAGTTGTTTAAGTTCGTTAATTTGTTCTAGCGCTTCTGGAATAGAGATATCCGAGCCAGGCGTAGAGGGAATAAGTTTTGCAATTCTATCGACATCAGCTAACGGAACATCTAGGGCTCTGCCAACATCTCGAATAACGGCTCTGGCTTTCATGGTTCCAAATGTAATAATTTGAGACACCCGTTCTCGGCCATAAGTATCTACAATATAATCGATAACTTCGCACCGTCGTTTAATACAAAAATCAATATCAATATCTGGCATCGAAACACGTTCAGGATTTAAAAAACGTTCAAAGAGTAAATTATATTTAATAGGATCACAGTTGGTAATATAAAGGGCATATGCAACAATCGAGCCAGCAGCAGACCCTCTACCTGGTCCAACAGGAATTTTTGATTGTGTACAAAAATTTAAGAAGTCGTAAATAATTAAAAAGTAATTGGGGTATTTCATTTTAGTAATAATATCGAGTTCAAAATTTACACGTTTAATAATTTTATCTGTACGTTCACTGTAGCGTTCATCAATGCCTTTCCAGACAAGTTCCAAAAGATACTCTTCGCTAGTTTTGTTGTTCGGACAATTAAATCGAGGTAACAACACTTGTTCCATTTCAATACGAAGATTACATTTGTCTGCAATTAATGTGGATTCAGTTACCCATTCAGGATGATCAGAAAAAGCATCTAGCATTGCCTCTTGAGATTTAAAGTACACTTCATTATGTTGAGATGCACGCGCAGAAGAATCGTCTAACCGTTTGCCGGTTTGTATACAAAATAAAACATCGCGTAACATTGCATCGTCTGCTTCAATTGTGTATACATTATTCATAGCAACTATTTTCGTACCTAATTTTTTTGAGATTTCTACAGTTCCATATTCAACTAAATCTTCGTGAGGATCTCCGGAACGTTGTATTCCTAAATAAAAATCATCTTTAAATGTAGTTTGTAAGAACTCGGCTAATTCCATAGCCCTTGTGTCGTTATGTTGTTGTAAAAAAGTTGCAATAGGGCCTCTTCCGCCAGGAGATATCGCAATTAAATCCTCAGAGTATTTAGCAATAGTGGTTAGATCTAAGCGGGGTTTATAATACATGCCATCGATATGTGCTTTTGAAATAAGTTTGATTAAGTTTTGATAACCTGTAAGTGATTTTGAAAGCAAAATTAAGCGTTGAGACCAGCGCTGTTTTATAGTTATATCCTCACAAATATAAACATCTGCGCCTAAAATAGGTTTAATGCCGGCTGCATTTGCTTTTTGATAAAACTCTAGTGCTCCATACATAGTGGCATTGTCTGTTAGCGCTAATGCGTTCATGCCAAATTCTTGAGCTTTTTTAATAAGAGTACTCACACGATTGGGGCACTCTAAAATAGAGTATTCGGAATGACAATGTAAATGAACAAATTTAGACATCTAATTAATGATACTGCGGGAATAAAAAAATTAAAACCAATGTTTAAAATTTTATATTTGCGGGAAAAAAATAATGTGCTCAAAAAAATAATGTTATTTTGTATTTATATTATTATGGCCGCAAGTGTTCAGGCCACAGGACCAACACTAAACATTATTGCAACAGCATTTTCACCATTTGTTATTGAACAAGGTGAGAATGTAGAAGGGTTTTCAATAGACTTATTACAGCGTATTAGTGAAATTTCTAATTTTGAATACACGATAGAAATAGAAAAATCTATTCCTAATATGTATATAACAATGAGTGAAAATAAAGCAGATTTAGCCGTTGGCGGATTTCCGTTAACTCATAAATACGAACATTTAATAGATTACACCTATCCAATTTTTAAATCTGGTAGCGTTATTTTATCGTTGAAAAAAAAACAAACGCATTATTTGGGAGGGTATGTTGGCGATTTTGTAGGCGCTTTATTTTCAGCTGATGTGGTAAAGGGCATTTTTATACTTTTATTTCTGTTATTTGTTTCAGCTAATATAGTGTGGTTTGCTGAAAGAAAAAATAATCCAAAAATGTTTCCTAAAAGATATCCAGAAGGAATATGGGAATCTTTTTGGTGGTCATCTGTTACGATTACCACAGTAGGTTATGGCGATAAAACACCTAGAAGCCTTATTGGTAGATTATGTGCACTGGTGTGGATGTTTGCAGGGATTTTTGTAATTTCATATTTCACGGCTACTATTTCGAGCTCTCAAACAGTAGATAAGCTAACAAATAAGTTTAATACACCACAAGATATTATAGGAAAACAAGTCGGAACGGTAAAAGGAAATACAGTAACAGGATATTTAAAATCAATTGGAGTTAGAGTATTTGAGTTTAATACGATTGATAAATGTTATATTGCACTAAAAAAACAATTAGTAACAGCGGTCGTATTTGATGCACCTGTTTTAAAGTATTATGTAAAACGTGATTCAAAAGATCAGTTTGCATTAGGCAATGCTATATTTAAAGATAGGTATTATGGATTTGTAGTTCCAGAAGATAGTCCTTATAAAGATAAAATTAATTATGCCATAATTAAGTTACAGGAGTCAGGCGAATATGAACTTATTTATGAAAAATGGTTTGGATTTCAATAACCATAGATTATTTGACGAAAAACCTATACGTATGGTTTTATTAGTATGTGATTAAACGCGAGTCTATTTTTGGCAGTATTATTATTTTCTTGTTTGTACTGTCTTTATTTTTTTCAGGAGATAATACGTCTCAAGATTCAACCCGGTTTAAAAAATCATCAACGTTATTTTCAAAAAAGGGAATAGCGGTGGTAGATATTTATGGGCCAATAAGTTTTCCGCAGTATTCAACAAATTTAATTCCCGCAGGAGCTAATTTAACGTTATCTCAATTAACTCAAATTAGACAAGATGACAACGTTAAAGGATTAATTTTACGAATTAATAGTCCTGGTGGAACGGTTGGTGCCTCACAAGAAATTTATCATGCGATTAAAAAAATTAAAGATGAAAAAAACATACCAATCGTTGCACAAATTGGAGATGTTGGTGCATCTGGTGCTTATTATGCAGCATTAGGTGCTGATACTATTTTTTCAAATCCAGGTAGTTTAGTTGGAAGTATTGGAGTAATAATTGGAAATGTATCTATAGATGAATTTGCACAAAAATATGGGCTAGATTATAACGTGTATAAAAGTGGTGCGTATAAAGATATTTTGTCGATGTGGCGTGAATCTAGTAAACAAGAAAAAGAATTATTACAAAATTTAGTAGATAACGTATTTGAGCAGTTTCAGGCAGATTTTATCGACTCACGAAAAATTTCTAAAAAAGATGCTGAAAAAGTAAGTCAGGGACAAATTTATACTGGGTTACAGGCATTAGAGCTAAATCTGATAGATAAAATTGGAGGATATGAAGATTCGTTAGTCTATATAGGAGAACTTACCGGGTTAGGTGCAAATCCAACTATTATTAATAAATATAATAATCCATGGATGGATGTGGTAAATATGCTTAATAATTCATTTAATGCTCGGTTTAATTTAAATCAACCCAACGTACAATTACGATAATTTTTATATGCTTGCAACGTTTTTATTAAATCCATTTTTAGTTATTAAACAATCAGCAAAGTCCGTTACGTATACCCATGCACTCATATCTGTTTTGTTATTTTCTTTATATATAGCAAAACTAATAAATAAAATAGAGCCGTTATTTATTTTATCGATAGCAGCACTTATAGTAATAGGTCTTTTTGTGAGTTGTGCACTTATCGATGGACTAGCACAACTTTTTTCTAAATCATCACAACTTATTCCACTTTTTAAACTTACTGCTCTTACATGGATGCTCTGGATTTTAATTGCGCCGTTAGCACAATTGGGGGCCATAATGTCTACTACCATGGTGTCGCTTAGCTATTTGGTATTTTACTTATTTTTTTACAGTGTACAACTTTTTATTCTAAAAACAGTGTATAGTATTAATTCATTAAAAGCCGTAGCGCTTATTTGTGTACCTGGGTCACTTTTAGTTTTAAGTCTTGTGCTTGCTGTTTTATCTGTAATTTAACTCCTTAGCTCAGCGTATTTATATATTAAATAACAAATAACCTTCCTTGGTTTTTTCCTAAACCAATTCATTCAAATTATAAAATTTAGTTACATTTTTTTAAAAATAGTTAACGTTTATGTAAAAAGATAAAAAAATCAAATGTCATTCTCTTATAATTAATGTTTTAAGTAAATTTAATCAGGGAATATAAAGATAAATAATTAGTTTTAAATAGGCGTAAAAAAGGAATCTAGGTATGTCATCTATTTCAAATCGAGCCCAGGGAACAGGCGGTGGCTTTTTTAAAAAAGATCCGAACTTAGTAGCTTATCATGAAAATTTAAATAGAGTATATCGTGCTATTGAGACATTTAAAAATAAGGGAGTAAATAAGGAGAAGCTGCCAGCTTTACCTAGAAAAAAATCAGACAAGGTATCAACGTTACTATCCAATAATATAGGCTATTACATAACAGAGGCAGAAAATAGCAATCAGTTTTTTTCCATATTTGATATTGCTACAGCATTAAATAATCTTAAAAAAACAGTAAAAGAAGTAAAACAAACAAAAAGCCGTAAAACATTAAATATTGATTTTTATTTACGGAACATATCTAGATATATGAAAGATAATTTTTCTAGAATTTTAATTCAAGAATTAAAACAGATGTTTCCAGATTTCGAAGCAAATTTTTCCAAAGATGATCATGCTAAATTGAGTTCATATATTTTTAAAAATTTAGAAAATTCTAATATAGACTTCGATAAACTAGAAAAAGATAAAATAGAGGAGTTTTATGAAGACCAAAAAGAAATCTTTAAAAACAGCGTTAGTGATTATTTAGGAATATTAAAATTAGCCGAAAATGAATCAAAAGAACTTCCAAGGGACTATAAGT
>CAXBWG010000099.1:0-5941 GCA_963979105.1 uncultured bacterium
TAAAGTCATTATAATCTGTACTTGAATTAAGTGTTACAGACTGCAATACAGAGGGTGTTACAGTCTGCAACACTGAAGCTTCAGAAACATTTCGACTTACTAATACATAATCAATATGAGTTGAATTCGCTGTAACAAATTTAAAACTAGAATCAAAAGCAAGCCCAGAACTAGAATAAAACGGAATAGCGCCTGGAATATCTGATTCAAATAATGTTGATACCTCAAACTCCGCTGAATCAGCGTTTCTAAACTTTAAAAACCCATCAAAATATAACCCATCATTTCCAGAGTTAGTTCCTACATTAGAGGATACAAACTTAATAACATTTGAAATACTATTGTTAGCAGTCACTCTCTTCCAGTTATTAGCTACCCTTAAATCAGCATTTGTATTTCCAGTTAAAATTAAATTACCGCTTACCTCAAGTACAGACGTAATAGATTTTAGTATTGCAGACTCACTACTACTTCCGTTAAAAAGACCTAAAATATTTAATGTCGCGGTATCTAAAACTTCAAGATCTGAAAATTTAATTCCTAAATTATCTTTATCAAAAATATCTAAAGTATAAACAGTTCCATCTGAACCAAGATTTAATGTAGGGTTATTTCCATAAACCATTAATTGTTGATTAATTTCTAACCCACTAACTTCTAAATCACTACCTTTAAACTGATCTTTTTTATCAAATTCAAACGGGTTTTTTGAACTGCTAAACGATAAGGTACCATTTATTGATACCCCCTTATTATTTAACACTTTTAAATCCCCACTTACACTTAAAGACTCTCCAACAAAAAGGGTACTATTAACTGTTAACGCATCAAGTGTTAAAAACATATTTTTAGATACAATATCAAGTAATTTTCCTCTCATCGTACCATTAACATCTAATGCATACTGAGGCGTTAATGTATTTATCCCAACAAAGCCATCACCCGTTGTAACAAAACTATTATGTGAAACTCCTTTTGAATCTACCATTAAGCCATAAACAGTAGCATCATTAACTGCATTTAAATTAGATAAATCAACATTTAGTCCAATTGCTTTTGGCGCAAGAGAATCTGCAATTCCTAAATAATTATTAACATCTGTTAACAATGTAATAGTCAAAGCATTTATATTTTTTGCTACTGTACCGGAACTAAAAGTAAGATCCACCACATTTGCAGTTGTAATTAATTGCGTAGTTGAATTTAACGTCTCTAAAATATGTAATTTAGACTCAGGAGCCGTTGTTCCTAATCCAACACGTTGATTTATTAAATCTAAATACATAAATTCAAGTGAATCTATATCTAGCATATCGACATCTAAAACATTAGAAAGAAGTTTTGTTGACGCTCTCATCTCACCATTAACAACTAAACCATTACTACCTATTGGATCTGCACCAATACCCACAGAATCTTGTACACTAAACAACGTTTCAGATAATGCTGAACTTAATTTTATTAACGGTTCAGTTGTAGTTGAATTAGATGAAATTACAAATTGAGCTTGTGAAACATTAATATTTGTACTACTAATATTAATTCCTACATTACCACTCACATCCAGAACAAAATCAGAAAAATCTGTTTGTAAATTAGAATCTATTATCATTATAGAATCTTTACTAGATCTTGTAGCTAATGCGTTATGATGCTTAAGTTGTAAATTTGCTGAAGGCTCTATTGCAGTTGAATTAACAGATGCAATTACAACAGCACCTCCATTAAATAATCCAGCATATTTAAATCCTTTAGCACCCGCAAACACGCCAGAAAAATAATAATCATTATCATGAACTAACTTAGTTAAATCAGCATTTAATCCAACAAAATTATTAGCACCAATTAAAGCTAAGCTACTATTAAGAGGTGTAATTTTCATATTAAGCCCATACAACACATCAATTTTAAAAGATCGTTTTGGGACAAAGGCATTTATATTATAAAAATTATAATCTATTTGAGTAGGATCTAAAGATGAAGCAGATCCGTAACTCTGGCTAGAATCAACAACCGATTGAAAAACATTAGAAGTAACTGTTAATGTTAAACTTGATAAACTATTGTCGTTAAACACCTTAACTGCCTCTAAATTTGACAACTGATTATTAGAATCATAATAAGCTATATGCCCCGAAATTCCGTTAGACCCCGATAACACAATATTTTGAGCCCCTATATATAAATCATTATTATTGCTTACAGCTAACTGTCCATTAGAAAAAGGACCTGCTTGTTTATTAAGTTTTACACTATTTCCAATCATTTTATTAGATGTAATAACATCATTATCTAACAAATTTAAATCCGAAATAACAGTTACAAAAGTATCTTCTATAGAAGAGATAGAACTTAATGTTACGGCTCCTGTAACAATAGCACTTTCCAAACTTGCTACTTTGCTCTGATCCGGATCTCCAACATACAATTGTTTAATTCCTATATCGGTAACATTTCCACCTATATTAAAAGTTGCAAGTTCATTTGTGTTATACAACACCAATTTCTGACTAACATTTACACCACCGAACGTACTTTTTAAATTTGATAAAGATCCAGTAAGATTTGATATATCATTTAAAGAAGAAGCAGATGTAAATGTAAGCGTATTAATACTAACAATACCTCCGTCTGAAATTTCCAAATTACCACTAACATTACCCGTTAAAACTTCAAATCTCTCATCTACCGTAACAGAGCTAACATCAAAATACACAATAGGCTCAGCACCATACGTAACTAAATAATCTGTTACAATGGTTCCATCAACCTCTAATGCACTCGATGGCTGGCTAACACCAATCCCAACATTCGCAACCGAATCTGCTACAACTAAAGCATTTTTAGTTCCAGCCTCAACATATAAACCGTAAACAGAAGAATTATCAAAAACATTAATATTTGAAACATCTATATTCAAGCCCTTTACAGTAGTAGGATTAACACTACTTTCAGACTCAATTCCATCATAGGCACTTAATGAATACATATGAATATCATAAGCTGTAATATTAGATGTAATAGCCTGTCTGTAAGATAATTTTTGAACTATCGCTTTTCGCACTTCTTCTACACCAAAAGTGTCTTGAGTTATAATATCTAGTGCATGTAACTGTGCACTTGGTGACTCTGTATTTAACCCTATATAGTTATTAACATAATCAAAATACCACTGTGATCCAGTTGAAAAATTTAATTCATCTGTAACTAATTCATCCACAATTAACGCATCTGTTTTAAATATACCATTAACATCAACGCCCGTAGCTGAATTTTCTTTTCCTATTCCAAATCCTCCGTTTTTATTCACACTTAAAATCGAAGATCCTGAAGAATCATTAAGTCTAACTAAATCAGAAGACGAAGAATTAGCAGATACAATAAATTGAGCATCTAAATTTACAGCACCTTCCGAACTAAAATTTTTCGACACAATTCCAGTACCCACACTAACATTGCCTTTACCTGAAACAAACCATTCAAAATTATCGATATCTGAATTTGATTCAACTATCATAGATGGATAATATTTATTGCCATAACCGTTAGTATTTATCAACATATCTGCATTATATACATATAAATTAGACCTTGTAGTAATAGAGTTATCTAAATCGAGAGCCAAATTAACAGAACTTATTAGCACACTACCTCCATTAAAAATAGCAGCATATTTGTTACCATAAGTTTCAAACTGTTGATCTCCATAAAAATAAAATGTTTTAGCAATCAAATCAGACATATCAACATCTATACCAACAAATGACTCCCCGGAAGATCCTACAGAAATATTTTTTGAAACAATTGAAATTTTCTTACCAAATAAATTTGACACATCAGTAGTATTTCGTTTAAAAACAGCTACATTAATCTTATGAAAATCTAAATCAGAATCAAAAACTGTATCTTTTAAAATTAGCTGATTTAACTGAAGTAATGATTTTGAAGTAGTGCCTAGATCCAATATATAACTCAATTTATTATAGTTTAAATTTTTATAATAATGTATAGGCATTGATTCTAAACGATTATTACTATTATAATAAATAAATTGATTTCTAGTTATATTAAACAGTACAGACATATTATTAGAAACAGTTACACCATCGAATTCTCGAATAAAATTAAAGCCTTTATCTGAGTTAGCTCCATTATCTAAATAATAAAACTTAAGCTGATCATTAACAGACGGTATATAACCAATCGCACTAAAAGCTAAAGACGAATTAAGAGTTACCAGACCAAAGTTTGCAGTGGCTACTACCGATAAAGTTGTACCTACCGGGTAAGCACTAATAAAATTAACAGTCGATACATAAATATTTTCATCAACATTTACATCATCTGTATAATACGCGGACCCATTTACATCTAATTTAGACTTAGCGTTCTTTAAATTAAGAGCAATATTACCATCATCATTAATAACCATATTATATGTAGAATTAATAAACATTAAATTTAAAGCAGCGTCATCCACACTCGATACAAGAGAATAGTCCTTTGTTAATTCAGAAATAATAGACCATGATTGAGCCGCTGAATTTGATGTAGAAAACGGCTTTAAAGAAACACCTACACTACTATTCAAAGCACTCGAATCACTAAATAAAGATAATGCATTCCATGTCTTATTATCATCATAAGATAATTGATTTGTAATAGAGGGTAGCTGAAATTTAAATGCAGCTAAATATTTTCGATTAAACTCTATATCATCTTCATTATATAAAAAATAATCGTTTCCTACATATAATTTATCTTGAATATTAATAGAGGCTACATCAGCGGTATTGATTACTACTGCCGTATCAGAAAATCCTCTAAAATCTGTTTTAAATGTCTTTAATGGAGCTATTTCGTCTAAATATCTAGAAATAAAACCACGTTCATAATAATCTGCTTGTTTTGATAGTAACCTATTTGCAGATACAGAGTTATTAATAGTTAATGTAGCCTCAACTACCATATCGTTATTTACATATAAATTATAATTAGCTAAATCAATATCTGAAACTTCAAAACTATCATAGATTAAATCCTTAGCATAAAGCCTATTTATGCTAACACTAGCTGAAAAAAGAGAGTTAGCGGTAACAGCCATATTCGAAAAAGAAGCTTTATTTGGATGAGCAAAAAAGTCTTCAACAATATCGACTCTTCCCACCTTCAAATTTCCATCCACATACAACTCATAATCTGTATCTGGATTAGTAACACCAATACCAACGGTTCCATTAAGAAAAACAGCCGCATTTGGAGTAACTACATCAGCATTAGAATAAGTAGAATGGTGTGCTTTTGTACCTGTTACATGTAATCCAAAAAAGCTTAAAACCGATGGTGTTACAGTCACATTATCTAAATCTAAATTCAAACCAACTAAAGTAGGGATTTGTCCATTAAATCCACCAAAATAATTTTGTCTAGAATTAGAAGCCACTAAGGAAGTAAACGTACTTAAATTTATATCTAGTAACGTAACATCTTTAGAGTAGTTTTGGTTGTGTTCTAACAAATAATTTTTATAAACAAATTTCGTATTCTCTCTACTTAAAAACTCTTTATAAAAATAAGCAGATACAATTTCAGTGCCTGAATCATTTTGTTTTCCAAAGCCCACACCTTTTTCTCCTACAGTAAATACCGAACCATCTACATCTAAAGTTTCTCCAACTATATAACCAGACTTAGCATCATATGAATAAATAGAACCAACCACCTCTAAAGAATTTTGAGGAGTTTTAGTACCAATACCAACACGCCCATCAGCAAAAACAAGAGGGGCACTTCCACCGTCTCCAAACCGTAAAACTTTCGCAGTTATCATATTTGGGGTAACAAAACCTAAAGCCTTAACACCACCCTTAACCTCAACAACCATATCAGAATCAGTTAACCCTACTAAATCTCGACTTACACTCCCTCCAATACCAACATC
>CAXBWG010000100.1:0-5937 GCA_963979105.1 uncultured bacterium
AGTTCGAATTATGAAACAGATTTATTTAGCCCTGTAATTAAAAAAATTGAGCAACTAACACAAAAACACTACTCAGATACTTTAGAAGGAATGCCGCATCGGGTAATAGCAGATCATGTGCGTACATTATGTTTTGGAATAGCAGATAATGTAATGCCTTCCAATGAAGGAAGAGGGTATGTATTAAGGCGTTTATTAAGACGAGCTTGTCGCTATGCAAAAAAATTAGGTGTTTCAGAACCTATTTTGTATAAATGTGTAGGAGACGTTGTAGATGTTTTAGCTGGTCATTTTGAGCATTTAAAAAATAGGAAAAGTTATATCGAAAAAGTAATTAGAGCAGAAGAAGAAAGTTTTTTAAATACATTATCTGCTGGCTTAACATTATTTGATCAAGTTGTTAAATCATTAAAAGACAGTAATCAAAATGTAATTTCTGGAGAAGCTGCTTTTAAGTTGTATGATACCTATGGGTTTCCAATAGATTTAACAACGTTATTGGCCCAAGAAAAAAATCTTACTGTGGATATGGAAACATACAACAACGAATTAGAAAAACAAAAAGAGCGATCTCGCCAAGGTGCTAAATTCGAGCAATCACAACTAAAAGAAGAAAGTAGCCACGTAACAGAATCGGACTTCGAGGGCTTAGATCTGCATTTAGCAGAAGATTTAAATATTGCAAAAGGTGGCGAATGTCGCATTATTTCTGATAGAGCTGAAAAAGTACAAATGGCGCAACATCATAGCGCAACTCACTTATTGCAGGATGTACTACGTAAGCATTTAGGAGATCATGTGCATCAAGCAGGTAGTTTGGTTGATTCAAGTCGGTTACGGTTTGATTTTTCACATTTTGAATCTATTTCGTCTGAGAAATTAGAAAAAATTCAAGATGATATTAATGCATTAATTCAACAAGAACTTGCTGTGTCGATATCGTTTTCTAGCTTGGATGATGCAAAGAAAAAAGGGGTGTTAGCACTTTTCGGTGAAAAATATAATGCAGATAGAGTAAGAGTGGTTGATATTGGTGGGGTTTCGATCGAATTGTGTGCAGGAACTCATGTTGAAAATTCTAAGCAAGTTGAACATGTAAAAATTATTTCGGAATCTGCAATTTCTGCAGGTACTCGTCGGATTGAAGCGTTAGCTGGAAATCAAAATATTAATGCATTTTTAATTTCAAAGGTTACTGATATTGAAAATAGGCTTATAAAAGAAATAGAAAAATTAAAACAATCAAAGCAGACATTATTAGATAGTGATATTAAAAAAGTAGTGGAGTTTAAAACACAACGAGTTGAAACCAAAGTAACTAATAATCAACTAGAAGATCATCTACTATTTTTAACGATATTTGATACTAAACTAAAAGATGAATTAAAAAAACTAGCTAAAGTTCAAGGAAAACAAAATGAAAGTACAGTTATTCAGCTGGCAAAAGAAAGTATCGAAAATGCCAAAGATAAATCCTGTTTTATTCAAGAATTTTCAGTGTCAGAAATTGCTGATTTAAGAGTAATAGCAGATTATATTACAAATAAATATCAAGATAGTATTGCAATTATTGGATTTGAAAATCAAGCTACGGCTACAATCCTTATAAAAGTGGGAAAAGGGTATCCAAGAAAGGATATTCATGCAGGAAATTTAATAAAAGAAGTTACAGAAAAATTTGGTGGTGGCGGCGGTGGCAGGTTCGATATGGCTCAAGCAGGCGGGATTAAGTCAGAAAACTTAGCCCAGTCATTTAGTTTTTTAGAAACTAGAATTCAGTCATGAGTTTTAACAGGATATTAGCATTAGATTACGGACAAAAACGTATTGGCGTTGCGATTTCAGATGCACTTGGCTTAACAGCACAACCCAAACCATTTATTGAAAATACCGATAATGCTGTGCAAAAAATAAACGAATTAATTCAAGATTTTGAGATTTCTAAGTTGTATTTAGGCTTACCACAGCATACAAGAGGTGGAGAAACAAAAAAGTCTGAAGAAGTTAGGGGGTTTGCTGAAAAGTTAAAATTATCTATTACAATTGAAATAGAATTTATTGATGAACGATTTTCTACGGTTGCGGCTACAAGACAGCTCGATGCTTCGGGCCTTAACAGAAAAAAACAACGGTTATTAATAGACTCACAGGCAGCTGCGTTTTTATTGCAAGGTATTTTAGATAAGAAATAATTATTTAAAAAGTTGCAAAAAAAGGATGAAATAACGGTTTTGTAAAAGTGGAGAAGGCTGTTGTTGTATTTTAAATATGTTTCGTTAAATAAAAGTCATTGTAGAAAACCTGGTTTTTTTGATTGTGTTTTAAAAATATTTTCTCAAGAGCAACCAAAAAAAAGGGTTTCTTTTGCAATTTGTATTGATGAGGAACTGCATTTAGATAATCAAGATTTATTATTTATTCAGTGTAATGAAGATTTAAAAAAGTGTAATGAAAATGACATTAAGGAAGATGTGTGTTCTAGTATTTCTGAACAAATAACCGGGGTTATTGTAGATTTAGATCTTTGTTCTAATAGCGAAGATACTAGACTTTTTAGGTGTTTGAATTTATCAATGAAAGATGTTTTGTATTCTTTAAAGAAGGATATTGTTGGCTTACCGGTAAAAGATTATTTAGATCTAAGAGAAAGATTACTTGAGTTAGAAGCAAAATTGACGGATAGTGAATTTATTCTTAACCACGATGATAAATGTCTAAAAGATATTTTGTTAATTCAGATAATAGTTTCAAAATTAGAAATGGATTTAAAAGTCTATATGGAGTCAAAAGAAGAAAAAGTTTTTAATCGTTTAATTGCGACTATTACAGATGCTGAGAAACAATTAAATGGAACTAAGTTTTTGAACATTTTTATTACTTATAAAAACCAGTTATCTAGTAAAGAGTATTTAGAGAAAATTTATAATGATTTAAGCTATTTTGAAAGGTTACCCCTTTTAGAGGGGTATTCTGATAGGGCTGAAGATACAAAAGAAATAATAAGTAACGTTATAACTGGTTTTGAGAATATTATTAATCGTTTGTTTGTAGGCGACTTCTCGTAGTGAGGTATTTATAGAGATTTAAAAGCGTATTTGGTGGTGTTTAATGTTATTTATTGTTTTTTTATGTCTTATAAATATATATTACGTGACTATTTGAAGACATGGTGCTATTTAAAAGCATACACGAAGGGGGCTCCGGTATTGAAATTTTTGTAAATGTCTTTGATTACTTTGCTAAACAAAATAAATAAATTTTAACCCGTCCCTTTCCTGAAAATTAGATTTAATTTACAATTACTAAATATATGGGAATGGATTATAAACAAGCGGGTGTAAATATCGATGAAGGGAATCGTGCTGTAGAGTTAATTAAGCCTGCTGTTAAGTCGACTCACACTAAAAATGTACTAAATAATATTGGGGGCTTTGCCGCTGCATTTAATTTTCCAAAAGAGGATTATGATGAACCTATTTTAGTATCTTGTACAGATGGGGTAGGAACAAAACTTCGAATTGCAATTGAGTCTCAAGTTTTTGATAGTGTTGGAATTGATTTGGTTGCTATGTGTGTGAATGATCTTATTTGCATGGGCGCTAAACCATTGTTTTTTTTAGATTATGTAGCAGTGCATGCAATTATTGGAGATCAAATGAAATCTATAGTTGAAGGGATAGCTGAGGGGTGTAGACAATCACAATGTGCGCTTATTGGCGGTGAAATGGCTGAAATGAACGATATGTATAGAAAAGGCGATTTTGATCTTGCTGGATTTTGCGTTGGTGTAGTAGACAAAAAGAAAGTAATAGACGGATCTAATATTAAACCTGGTGATAGTATTTATGCCTTAGCATCTTCTGGAATTCATAGTAATGGGTATAGTTTGGTTAGAAAAGTACTTACTAAACAAATTTGTGAAGCGCATAATATTTCATCTAATCAATTATTAATTCCCACAAAGATTTATGTGAAACAAGTTTTAAAATTAATTCAAGATTATCAAATTAATGGCATAGTAAATATTACAGGCGGAGGCCTTATTGAAAATGTGAATCGTATATTATCTAAAGGGATTTCTGCTAAACTTAATAAAGATACTATAAAAGTACCAGGAATATTTAGTCAGATAAGTGAAATTGGCAATGTAGCAGAAGAAGAAATGTATAGAGTGTTTAACATGGGAGTGGGAATGGTTGTGGTTTCATCTGAACAATTAGAGGTAGATGAAACTATATATAAAATAGGTGAAATCGTAGAAGCAGATAAAGGCACTTACTTTGGCTGATAACATAAGATTAGCTATTTTTATTTCTGGTAGAGGGTCTAATATGCAATCAATTATTAATGCATGTAATAATCAAAGCATTGATGCTAAGACGTGTTTAGTTATTTCAGATAACCCTCAAGCTGCAGGCTTAAACTATGCACAACAAAACAATATAAACGTTTTCTCACATAATCCAAAAGAGTATTCATCTAAAAGAGATTATGAAAATAAAATACTTAAACAGTTACAAGAAAATGATATAGATTTAATTTGCTTGGCTGGCTATATGAGACTTATTGGAGATGTTTTATTAACGCACTTTAAAGATAGAATAATTAATATTCACCCATCGTTGTTACCGGCGTTTAAAGGATTAAATCCTCAGCAACAAGCTCTAGATTTCGGGGTGAATTTTTCTGGCGCGACGGTTCATTTTGTTAATGAAGAGCTAGATTCAGGGAATATAATCTTGCAAGATGTTGTGGATGTTTTAGATAACGATACAGAAAATTCTTTAAGTGCACGTATTTTAAAAATAGAACATGTTATTTATCCGAAGGCAATTCAATTAGTAATAAATAAAATCAAACAAGGAGTTAACCCATGAAAACGGCCATTATTAGTGTATCAGACAAAACAGGGATTATAGAATTTGTAAACAAGTTAATTAAACTTAGTTTTAATATTTATTCTACAGGGGGAACTCTTAAATTATTAAAAGAAAATGGGATTACTGTAAAGTCTATAAAAGATTTAACGCAGTTTCCTGAAATATTAAATGGAAGAGTTAAAACATTACATCCTCATGTGCATGGTGGGATTCTGGCAGATCGTTCTAAAAAGGAACATTTAACTACGTGTGATGAACATGGAATAAAATTAGTAGATCTTGTCGTAGTAAACTTATATCCATTTGCGAAAACTGTAAAAAATCCTAAGTCTACACAGCAAGATATTATAGAAAATATTGATATTGGAGGGCCTACTTTAATTCGAGCCGCTGCTAAAAATTTTAATAATGTCAGTGTTGTTATTTCTCCAAAAAATTATGCTGAAGTTGCTAAAAAATTAACAGATAATAATGGTGTTTTAGATGTTGAGACTAAGAAAAAGTTAGCAATCGAGGCATTTAAACACGTGGCAGAATATGATTTTGAAATTGCAAATTATTTTGATCAATTAAACAATAAAGAAGACAATGCATTACCTTATTATATAAATAAATCCTTTAGGAGAGTAACTGAGTTAAGATATGGTGAAAATCCTCATCAAAAAGCTGCAATTTATAAAGAAAACACTTCAAATGGGGCATTTATTAATCAACTTCATGGTAAAGAGCTATCTTACAATAATTACATCGATATAGAGGCTGCTGTAAATATATTAGGAGAGTTTTATTTGCCCGGTTCTGTAATTATAAAACACACTAATCCATGTGGTGCCGCAATTGCAGAAAGTTTGAAAATAGCATATATAAATGCATATAATTCAGATACGCAGTCTGCATTTGGATCTATTGTTGGACTAAATCGAATTGTTGATAAGGAAACGGCAGAAGAGTTATATAAAACATTTATTGAGGTAATTGTAGCCCCCGGATTTGAAGAAAACGCACTGAAAATTTTACAAAAGAAATCAAACTTAAGGTTGCTAACCTATAAGAAAAA
>CAXBWG010000101.1:0-5934 GCA_963979105.1 uncultured bacterium
TTTTAAAACTAAATCGTAAAAACTCGGGGTCTCCTGGTTGAATTAGCATTTGGTCGTAATCGATACTATCTTTATGTAAACGCGGGGGAGTCCCTGTTTTGAGTCTGCCTAATTTAAAATATTTAGATAAGCTTCCAGATAAATTAGAGCAACTCTTTTCATTAATTCTGCCACCTGTAGACTGAGTCATGCCTGTATGCATAATTGCTTTTAAAAAAGTTCCCGCCGTAATAATAACGTGATTAGATTGAAACGATCCTTTTTTAGACGTAACAATACCTTTTATCTGGTTATTTTCTATTACTAAAGATTCAATTTCATCTTCTAATATAGTGATATTAGATTGATCAGAAACAAAAGAACTCATATAGGTGTTATAGTCATCTTTGTCACATTGAGCACGTAAACATTGAACAGCCGGTCCGCGAGAGCGATTTAAAACTTTTAGTTGAATATGTGTTTTATCTGCAGCTATTCCCATTTGGCCGCCGAGGGCGTCTACTTCACCCACAATTTGGCCTTTTGCAGGACCTCCAATAGATGGATTACACGGCATTAACCCAATCTTTTTTTTATCTAATGTACATAATAAAACAGTACAGCCAAGACGAGCACTTGCTAAGCTAGCTTCTATTCCAGCATGCCCACCACCTACAACAATTACATCAAACATTGTTTGTTTCATGGCATAATCATAGAAATTTAAGTTTAAATTGTCAAAAGAAGTTACATCTTTTATACTACGATCCATAATAATATAAAGTAAAATTATGCCCTTATTAAAATTCATTGCTCATAAAAACTGTAGGTACACAAAGAAATTTAATTATGAGCAATATACATTAAATGTACAGGGTAAACAGCTATGTTGTTTAATTTGTCCAGTCGATAACGATATACTTAGTAAGAGTAAGGATAAAACATGTGATCCGTTTGATTTAATTCTAGATCCAAAATTATTTTTAGCTATAAAAAACAAGAAACTAGTTCCAACTACTAACATTGGCAATACAAATTATACGATAGATCAATCGTGTTCAGATATAAATACACCTTTCGTAATTATTGAGGAATTAAACATAACTATTACAAGACGAGATATCTCTAATTTTTTAAAGCGTTACATAGAAAAAACAAACACCATTCCAAAAAACCATATGCAAGTATTAGACTTTTATTTAACAAATAAAACAGCACTTATAACTGAAGGAATCACCACTGATACCGTTTTAGATTTAATTTATACCTATTTATATCATGATGTTATTCATAAGTCATATTTTGAGAAAATGGTGGCAACTCCAGCTGAAGACGATCCTGAGACAACTGCAATTACGCAGTTAATAATAGATATAAGGGAGCTATCAAAAAATAAAAGCGGAGAGTTTGATTTAGGCTTGGGCAAAAATAAAATGATATGTGTTGTAAGTTGTGAAAAAAAAGATAGGCCATTTTATATTTTGTCTGTATCTGGCGTAGTTGATAAGAGTTTTCCAGGCTGTCTAGAGAAACTTTCAAAACTAATTAGTAACTATAATAATGCCCTTCAAAATAAAGCACCTGTATATTTAGCGCCATTATATAAACAAGATATTTCAGAAAAATTATTATATTCGAAAAAGGGAGTAATACCAGAAGAGTTTAGCTTAAAAGAAAGCCTTTTAGCAGAAGATAAGACCGCTAAAGAAACCGAGAACACAAAATTAAAAGCAATTAGAAAAGAAGGAAAAAATCTAAAAAACACATCTTCGTTTCATGGAAAGTTTTGTGAAGAGGTTACTACTACAGGACATTATGAGGCACGAACAAACACATCCTGCTCAGAATCAGCATTTCTGTTAGCACGAGCACTCATATTTCCAAAATCCATAGTTAAAAAAATGTTTATGATTCACGCTGAAAGTGTTAAGTCAAATCAAGATCTACAACCTGAGTGTCAAGCTATGTGTGGTAACTGTAAAACCTTTATCGATAAAGATCTTACGTTGCTATCGATTGCTGAGTGGATAAAGCCTAATAAGAAATTAGGATTATTTAAATTAACGAAAGAATATAAGAAAAAATTTCAAAAACTAAATTTTAATACAAAAATAATATAAAAGCATATTTTCCTTCTCCTTAAATTAACATAGAAAATGTTTGTAATCTCCTAAGCCAGAAGCCAGAATAATGTATTAGGTTTACATAGAAATAGATTTTTGAAATGGATCTGAATCTTTATAAATACGTTTGATTGTAAAAATTAAGTTATAAAACTTTCCTGCTTTATAATTAATTTGTAATAGCGGTAAAGATAGTTTATCTCAAACTTAGATCGTCATGATTTACCTCTTGTTAATGACCTACATCAAGCAGAAGATGTGTGTTTCCTATTTTAGTCTTAAATTTAATTCGGGTGATTTAAGATTATTTGTTTTGTAGACTAAAGTTTATTAATGTTTTAGGAATAAAAACCCGAGGTCTTCTAAAATCAGCGGCGGTACCCAGCTTTTTATAGGCTGATGTTTTTGTCGGACACTAGTGAAAAAATATGTATTATTACAAATGTGATTATGTTATTTTAAATAATTATTATTAAATTAATAAACATATAATTAATAATTTTCAATTAGAAAAAAAATGTATATAATTTAAAAAAATTATACTTTAAAATTATAATAAATCATCAAAAAGCAGGACATAATGCATAAACAACTTAGCCCCCCGCTAGTTAATATAGTTGAAAAGCAAAAAAAAATAGTCACATTATTAGAAAGCTTAAAACAAAAGCCTTTACTATTTCAGGCATTTGCAATGATGGAGACATATTTGATTGAAAAAACGGTGGATGGAAAAGAAACTAGATTTCGAACATTTGAAGATATGGAAAAGCCAACAATTGAAGGGGGAGAAGGCGAAATTGGCTATAAAAAGGGGCTAGAAAATGGATTGGATTTTTTTATATCTCATATAAAAGACCCGCTATCAAAAGAATGGTTTATTGGAATTCACGATGCACTTACAGCTGGGATTACCACCGATGATAATTCTGAAGGGATTCCAACAGGGTTTAGAACTAAAGAGGATGGCAAAGAAGCCATGGGGTTAATTTGGGGAGAGACCTATAGTGATCTGGGTATAAGCGAACTAGCAGAAAAGAAAAAGTGTGATAATGAACGATATTTAATGTTTGAGTCTCAATTTGAGCACTTAGATAATGAAAATTACCACGGTTTTTGCGCAAGTAAAAAATATGGTGATAGCCAAAATATAATGGGAAACATTAAAACAAAAGCTATGTCTGATACAGTTAAACTATTAACATCACATACGTTAAGTCCCTTACAGGCCAATCGGTTTTTTACATTTTTACTATTTAATTATTATAATGATATAAACCCAATAAAAAATTCTGAATTAGATGAGGTCTCTACTGTAAAAGCCATCGCCATATTTTGCCAAGATCTAGATCAATTACATTTATTTGTAGATGGAAATATTCGATCAATTGGTATTTTCTTACTTAATAAATTATTATACGATCAAGGCTTAGAGCCCAGCTGCATGAAAGATGTGAATGCTCTTGATTGCTTATCAATAGATGAAATTACTAATTTAATTGTTGAAGGGCAGGAAGAATTTAAGAAATTATCATAATTTATAGTCTTTCATTTTTTATTTGAAATTAAGTTAAAAGACTAAACAATAATAATAATAAATAAACGAGTATTTATAAGTTTAAATACTCGTTTAATGTATAGAATGGGTTATTTAAAATGGTAAACCAGGAAATAATTTTTCTGGTTTAATTACAGTAGAAATAGAAATAGATTCTTGAAATGTATCTGAATCTTCATAAATACGTTTGATTGTAAAAATTAAGTCATAAAATTTTCCAGTCTGATAATGAATATTCGCAATAGCTACGCCTCTATCATCTGAAGAGTTAAATGGTTTAGAGAAATTAATTACACCTGCAACTCGCTGAATTCGTTTCCAGCCAAGTCCAGCAGTTAACACGTTAATATCGTCATATAGCTCATACTGCATACCCGCCTTAAAGGCATCTCCCATAAAGCCAGATCCTACATTAACTAAAAAACCAGTAAGGTCTTCTTGGAGTGCATCTGTTGTAAAGTTAAATCCAGTTGCCTGATATGTACTATTAAAATAACTAGGCACAAAATCTTTTTCTAAATGACGCAGTTCTGCTTTGTAATCTAGCGCGGTTAAAATAGTTCCTTTAGCGCCTAAGCCATACCCATTTCCGTAGTCTTCTAAAGAGGCCGCTTCTGTATATAGTGTGAAAAATGGACCTCCTATCGGATACGAAATATCAGCAGAATATCCAACCTGACTTGCTCTATTAATTTGAGTTCCCGTACTATTATCATCTATTCCATCTACATCTTCTGCATATGTAGCTCCCACAATTAATGGAACTCCAGATAGTTTAGCAATTGGTCGTTCAACACGAAATGCTTGCACTTCTTCAGCTGTTCGCATTGCCGTAATTTTTGTATCTAAAATAGTAATATAGCCTAAAATACCAGCTTTTTCAGTGGTGAATTCAATATTTCCACCAGAGGCAGAATTAAAATTTTCAACTAGGAGTCCTTGCCCGAGAGTAATTCGGCGTAGTTGACCATATTTAAATCCATGTTTGTTGTTGGGGTCATATGCTAGGTAGCGCAATGCAATCCAATCTGTTGAGCTAGGTGGACCATAGTCACCAAGCGGTAAATATAAACTAAAAGCTAAGCCAACAGACAATGGGCCTAAAGGAAAATCTGGGTTTATAGCTGCTTTTAAATAAGAATTTGAATCAATATTTACATAACCTATTTGAAGGTTAGAGCCTTCTTGTTCTAAAAAGTCTTGTAACTCAAATTCTACTTTTGCGTGTGTTAGTGAACTAAAAAGTAATAAAATTAGAACAGAAAAAAGAAATTTCTTCATAATAAATTCTCCTAAATATTTGGAATGAATTAATTATATCAGTTGGAAATAAAAATTTAAAGTTCAGTCGCTTTATCAAGCATTGCTTGCTTTTTTTTCTGAATGGCTTCTTCTTCGCTGTCAGCGAGCATCTTAGATGCAAATTTTATACTTGCCAATTCATCTAAAAATTGCGAATCAAGTTTGTCCATCATTTTTTTCCATGAAACACGTGTTTTATCTCGATCAATTTCTATAATTCGCTTTTCTTTTGTTTTTTTAATTAATTCTTCTCTTTGTTTATCGCGGTTTTCTTCAGATTTAACTACTTCTTCTTGTTGTGCTTTTACTTTTTCTTGCATAGCTTTAACATGGGCCTGATGCATTTGAATGACAGATAGTTTAGGCAGGTCTTTACTAGATAGCAATGAATGTACATAAGAAAGGTGTTCAGATTGTTCCTTTTTAAGCAGCTCTTCTTTAAGTTGTTCTTCTTGAAGTTTTTTTTCAGCTTTATTAAATACGTCTTGTTGTTGGCGTTCTTTAATTTTTCGAACTTTTAACAGGGTTTGTAATGAATAGACGAAACGCTTTCCTTTTTTAGGTTTCGACATTAGAACATAGACGTAAGCGTTTTAATACTATCATTAAATAAACACTCATCGTGAGTACGTTGTCGTAAAAAGGAGTTAACATTGTCTATTTTATCGATAGCATTATCAATTTTTGGGTTACTTCCTTTAACATAAGCACCAATATTTATTAAGTCTTCGGCTTCAGAATAACGAGCAAGAACTTCTCTCATTTTTCCAGCAGCTTCTTTATGGGGCTCAGATGCCACAACAGAAAATAAACGACTCACAGAATGCCCGACATCAATACACGGGTAATGGTTTTTTGCAGCCAAGTCTCTAGATAATGCTAAATGACCATCTAAAATACCACGAGCAGCATCCGCAAAGTGGCTGATATTGCGTGTCAAAAAATTCATTTTTTTCACGTGCCAATCCCTGTCCA
>CAXBWG010000102.1:0-5872 GCA_963979105.1 uncultured bacterium
AATGTGCTTTTGTTAATACTCGTGTTGTTAATGTGGTACTAGGTACGGTTACTTGACCTGAAATTGTAGAAGGTGTGTTGTTTGCAGGATTATTGGAATCGGATGAGCTGCTACAAGAAAATGTTAATGATAGCAATACAATGAGAGCTGTTGTTGTGATGGCGCTTGTTTTTTTTACTTTCATTTTTTCCCCTTTATTTATGACGTTTTTTTAGTTGAAAACTTTTTAATTAACTAGTAAGTCCTATTATTTTATTTTACTAAATTATAAATTTATTATCAAATTTTTTTTATTTAATTTGAACTTTTTCTTTTATTTTTTAATGTTTTTTTTATTGTTTAAACGGTTTCGCTTAAATGATTCAGCAATGTCTACACTAACTAACCCCGTAGGTACTGCAATAATACAATAGCCTAATATCATAATGATTGATGCTACTATTTTTCCTAAAGGTGTTTGTGGTGAAAGGTCTCCGTATCCTACTGTAGTGAGTGTTACTATTGCCCAATAGATACTAATTGGAATATTTGAAAATCCACTTTTTTCACCTTCTATAATATAAATAAATGACCCGAGTATTGTTACAATAGATAGTACCATAAATAAAAAAACGACAAGTTTTTTTGAGCTGTTTTTAAGAGTTTGTATAATGATTTCAATTTCTGAAACATATTGAACTAATTTTAATAATCTAAAAATTCTTAAAACTCGCAAAATTCGAATAACAGATAAAAAATGAGTTCCTGTGAAAATGAACCCAATAAACGTTGGTAGTATAGAGAGTAGATCAATTATTCCAAAAAAGCTTTTTGCATAATTTTTTGCAGATTTCGCACAGTATAGTCTGCCTATATACTCTTATACTAAACAGAGTTGTAATTGTTAGTTCTGCTATTTTTAAGGGGGTTTTATAAATAGTGTTAATACTTTCAATACTTTCAAGTAACACTATTAAAATGCTTATTAAAATTGTTGCGATTAATAAAATATCAAAAAGTAACCCTAGGCGTGTATCTGAATTAAACATAATAGTGTTTAATTTTTTTTTAATAGATGGTTTTTGTGAGATAATCATAACTATATGATATCAAAACATAGTCTTTGGTACAAAATTAATAATGATTAATATGTTATTGTTTGTTATGAATAAATAGACCTTTATATTTTAATGTATGTTGTTTGTGTATTATATTTTTTTTAATAAAATTTATAGTCAATTTCTAATTCCAAATGTGATAGTAGTTAAGTGTTTTTTATCGTTTATATCTATATTTATATCTGAATGTTTACCATATATATTTTTTCTTGATTAGTAGATATATATGTAAGGGCAGTTATTTCAGAGTAAACGACACCTTACCAGATAAATTATTATATGTCTTATAATACTAGTGAGTTTTAATATTTTGTTTTTGATGTGGATGTGTAAATTACTCCAAGGTGTAAAATTTAAAAGGGTTCACCTCTGGCACTTTTTACGAATAAGACTCTGACACTTTCTGAAATTGATCCAATATTACATCAACAATTTTAGGATGTAGGCCAAAATGACTGGCTGTTTCTATCTTAACAGTTGGATAACTTTTAGCAGTAGTAGCTACTAAATTAGGAATATCTTTTGTTGAGTGTCTACCTGGTGATAACATAAAGGGTTGTGCAATTATATGAGTGGCACCATGTTTTACACATTCAGCAATACCATCTTCTATAGTTGGACTAGCTAATTCCATATGAGCCCCAACAACTATTATGTTTTTGTTTCTTTCTTTTACTAATTTTACTACATCAAAAATCATATCGTTTGCTGCTTTTAGTTTAGATCCGTGATCAATTATTAATAAGGCTTGTTTCATGAGCTTACAATACTTTTTTAATTTTTTCATAGCAAGTGTTTATGTTAAAAAAAATATAAATTAATATATTTTTTTTATAATGAGAATTTAAGTTTTTTTGACTCTGCTTTTGTTTTATGTATAATGAAAATATGAGTGATGCATTAAAGATAGACTCTGAAAAACAGTTAGATGTACCTATAGCTGAAGAGTGGTCTTCTAAGATGCATGTGTATAACTTTTTTTCTGTTTTTTTAGAAAGACAAGTTTTAAATGTAAATCATTTGGATTTAAGTTTTATGCCTTATGAGTATTTTGATCAAATATTTAGTTGTAATAATACTATGGAAGGTAAAGGCTATTTAAATTTTTTAATGATATTGTTTACAGAAAATTATCAAAAAAGTCAGACAGGTATAACTAAAATACAATTACCAGAATTTAAATATGAAAAAATGGTGTCTCAGTTTTTATTATATTGTAAATGTGAATTGATTCGACGAGAAAATAATTTTGAAACGCTAAAAGAGGAAAATTTGTTTAATCCAAACGTAAAAACAACTTTTCGTGTGAGTTGTTTAGATAGTATTGCTCATTTAAAACCTGAGTTAATTGAAAGTTCTATTGAATTACAGACTTTAGAATATTGTTAATTTAAAAGTAGTATTTATTTGTTGTTTTTTGTGAATAATGATTGGAATCTTCTACGTTATCAAAAAAGTCGTCGTCCATTGGTAGGCTAAAATTGCTGCTTTTTTTTGCTTTTTTAGGTTTGGGTTTGCCTACTAGCTCATGTAAGTTTCTAATATCTTCTAAAAACCTGCTAAGTTTTGTAAATTGCATTCCTGAAAATTTATAATAATTAGAGCTTGATAAATCTAAATTTGGTTTCATTATATAAAGTTGTTTTTCTGCACGCGTTAGTGCAACATACATAAGGCGTCTTTCTTCTTCTATTTGATTAATATCTCCTAACGACTGAAATGAAGGTAGGTATCCATCGATAGCAGATAAAATAAATACCGTATGCCATTCAAGCCCTTTTGCTGAGTGGATTGTTGAAAGACTTATTTTTTCGTTATCGTTATCTTCTTGTATTGAATCTGATTGTGATTGTGTTGGGGGTTCTAAACTCATTTCAGTAAGCATTGTTTCTAGGTTTTTGAATCGGTCTGAAATGGTTATTAGTGATTCTATATCTGTTTCTCTTTTATTAAAATCATCATATTTCAGTCTAAATATTGGTTTATATAAGATTATAATTTGTTCGAGTATTTGGGTAGGGTGAGTTTCTTTTATTTTAGGATCTTGTACAAAAGATATTAGGGTTTGAAGCTCTTTAATAAATTTCTTTTTTTGATTTCTAGCTATAATTTGTGTTAAATCTTTAGGGTTTTGTCTGATTAAATCTGTTATAGATTTTGCAGCTGTTGGCCCACAACCTTCTAGCATTAATAAAATACGTGTCCAAGAAATTAAATCAAGCGGATTATAAATAATTCTACAATAACTAATCACATCTTTTACATGAGATGTTTCAACAAATTTAAATCCACCCATTTTAACAAATGGAATATTATGGCCCTTTAGTTCTAGTTCCAAATCGTTAGAATGCCAACCAGATCTCATTAAAATTGCTATTTTAGATAATGGAATATCTTGTTCTCGTAATTCTAATATTTTTTTGCAAATAAATTGAGATTGTTCATTGTCATTTGCGGTTTCAATTAATTGTGGTTTAGTTTCTCCTTTGTTTTGAGTAAATAATTGTTTATCAAATTGTTGTTTAGCTTGGGCAATAACTGAATTTGTTAAATCTAAAATAGGTTGAGTAGACCTATAATTTTGTTCTAATTTAATTACTTTTGTATTGTCTAGCTCGTCTGGAAATTTAATAATATTTTCAAAATGAGCCCCACGAAAAGAATAAATACTTTGGGCATCATCACCTACTACCATTAGGTTTTTTTCTTTATTTGTTATAGACATTACTAATTGTGATTGAATAGTGTTTGTGTCTTGATATTCATCTACTAAAATATATTTATAATAGTTTTGAAACTGTTTTTGTATGTTGGGGTTGTTTTGAACAAGTTGTAAAAATCGAGTTAATAAATCATCGTAATCCATGACTTGCATTTGAATTTTTTGTTTATTATATTCGATCGAAATTTTTTGGATATCTTCTGTGAAATCCATGAATTGTGGGTAATCGTTTAAAATAATTTTCTCTATTGATTTTGATGTGTTTATTGATTTAGATATAATGGAGTTGATAGTCCCTTTTCTAGGAAATCGTTTTTCTTTTGAATGAAGTCCCATAGATTTTCTAATAGTTTGTATTAAATCTTCGCAGTCTCCACGATCAAAAATGTTAAAATTAGGATCAAAATTGATGTAACGTGCGTATTGACGAAGTGCTACATTGGTAAACCCATGAAAGGTTCCACCTGAAACGTTGCTGCAACGATGATCTAATACAAGACTTGCACGCTTTAGCATTTCTTCTGCTGCTTTTCTTGTAAATGTAAGGAGGAGTATTTGTTCGGGGGGAATACCTTGTTCAATTAAATGTGCAACTCTATAAACAAGAGTTTTTGTTTTTCCAGAGCCTGCACCTGCAATTAGAAGTAAGGGGCCATTTGTATGAAAAACGGCTTCTTGTTGAGCAGGGTTAAGTTCTTTTTTAATTTTTTCTACTATCGATAACATTGCATTAAATTATACTAGTTAATTAGTTTCACAGCCAGATTTGTTTTTATTTTATGACTAATTAATTGTTACCTATTATAATAATATTTATGAGCGTTTTTATTTGTTTTGATATTGGTGGAACTAAGTCTCATATTGCTTTATATAAAAAAAAGTTAAACTCATATAAATTATTATATTCAGCTAGTAAACAAACTATTAAAGGAAAGCGTGGTTTAAAAAACACACTAACGTTTTTATTTTCTAATTGTTTAGCATTTGTAATTCAGCATAATTATGAGTTAGATAATTCTATTTATATTTCGATGATAGGTGACTTTGGATTAGATACTGTTTTAAAACAAGGTAGTGCTTCTAATATTTGTGCGTTTGAAGGTGAATTTGATGATGTGTGTTTAGCTGATTTTTTTTCTGATTGTTTTGCTTCAAATTATAAACTATATATTGTAAACGATGCTCTTGCTCAGTGTTGTGGGGGTTATTATGTTTATAATCAATCAAAAAGAGAAAATTTTAAATCGGTAATTTCTTATTTGGGTTTAGGAACAGGATTAGGGGGTGCGTTTGCTGAATTTAAAAAAGAGAAGGGGTTATCTTTTTTTACAGATGGACATGTAAGTAGAGTTCAAATGAAATCACGATTAACAAATTCTAATATTACAGCAGAAGAGGTGTTATCTGCACATTATTTTAAATCTATAGGTGTTTTAGATGTAAAAAATTTTTTATCTCAAGCTAACTATTCACAGCACACTAGGGCTCAATTAAATTTATTAGGGGCTCATTTTTGTGATTTAGTAGATTTGTTATTTGGAAATATTACTACTTATCATGCAAGCTGGGCTAAAAAAGATATAGTTAAGATTAAGCAAACATCTTTGTTGTTAATTGGGGGGTCTATTGGAGTATCTGAGTTAACTAAGCCGTTTCTATATGATATTTATTTTCCTTATTTAAACCAAACATATTCTAATATAGAAATTTATTTAATAACTAATTCGTTTAATTGTGCAACATTGGGGGCTTATTTGTATTTTTTATAATTATTAGTTTTTGAATTTTTTAACTTATAAGTTATATTTTATATATAAAGGGGTGTGAAAAATATGTTTTTGAATTTATTGAAATTTAAGTGTTTTATTTTGTTTTTGAGCGTTTTAATAATGGTTGGAGGATGTAGTGATTCTAGTGATGATGCAACAGATTCTATAACATCTTTAACAAGTTTTAATGTGGCTGGGCAACTTAATTTAACAGTTCCTTCTACTCGGGTTATGATGAGTACTAATTCTGTATCAACGGTATCTTCTTTAAAGGTGTTTTTACA
>CAXBWG010000103.1:0-5868 GCA_963979105.1 uncultured bacterium
GTAATAAGTAAGAGTGGTGTTTGCAAATTTAACGCCTCGACACACGCCGGAATTAAATTAGTTATTGCAGATCCAGAAGTAGTTATAACTACAACTGGCTTTTTTGTATCTTTTGCAACGCCTAATGCAAAAAAGCCTAAAGATCGTTCGTCATAATGCGTTACAATTTTAAATGATTCTTCTTCAGAGATAGCTTTAACTAAACAGGTAGATCTCGACCCTGGAGCAATGCAAATTGTATCGATAGCATTAATACGCAAACTTTCAGCTAATTGCTTTGCCCAAAAATGCTGAACTGAATTGGCTAACATACAGTAATAATATTTTTATAATTAAGCACTTTTCTATTTAGCTCTTCCCATTCATTATCTGCAGAAGATGCCTCTAAAATACCCGATCCTACAAATAAACAAAGTTCATTTTTACAAATTAAGCACGACCGTATACCAACCGCTATATCTGTTATATGCCTACCTAACACGCCTATAGCGCCTGCAAAAAGCCCCCTATTAAAAGGCTCGATTGATTTTATTAGGTCTAATGTTGAATGTTTAGGAACACCGGCTATTGCAGGTGTCGGATGTAGTTTTTTTAATATCGTTAAATCCGAAATATCTGAACTAACTTTTGCCTCAATTATAGATTTTAAATGTTGCACTTTAGATAATTTTAAAATATTTAATTTTTCTTTAACCGTTACCACATTTGACAGGTCTTTTAATATAGTTTCTATGTAATGAAAAACTTCGTTATGCTCTAAATTATCTTTTTTACTGTTTTGCAATACGTGAGCTAATTGTTTTGTTTTCTCTTTTGTATCCCCAACTTCAATGGTACCTGCTAACACATCTGCGCTTACTTGATTATTGTGTCTATAAAACAAAGATTCCGGAGTTACCGCTAAATAAGTAGTCGTTAGATTTAATTGATAATAAAAAATTGAGCATTCTGGCTCTGCTTTAAGCAGCTCTTTCATTAGTTGTATAGCCTCTATTGAATTTTCAAATGTTAATTTTGATTTTCGAGCAAGAACAATTTTAATTAACTCTGCATTCTTCATCTTTGGTTCCAACGACTTTATATTTTCTGTCCACTTGGATTTTGCTGGGGTTGTTTTTTCTGAAATTAATTTTGGAAAAGGTTTCGTTTTCTTAGATTTACTCTTTAACGAGTCCATTATTAACGCTTTAATATCTTGCTTGTTGGTTAATTGTGCTTTTGTAAGCATTAAATTAATTGTTACACACGAAGAGTTATTTACAAATTCAAGCGTAGGTATAAAAAACTCTAATTCATTAAAATCAGACCAAAGCTGATCCTTTTCTTTATTTAATTCCGCAAATGTAAGTACTGAATATATATTTCCAGAATACTCTTTTTGCAACTCTTCTACAGTATTAAATGTCTCATTTAAATTACTATATGTTCCGGTAACCCGATAAGCCTCCCCCAAACCTATAAACTCTGTATTAAGCTTAACGCTGTTAAAGTAAATCTTTTTTTCAACTTCAAAAAAACCTAATATCTCTGAAAAATTTAATTTTTCATCTAAATTAATACTAAATTTATAAATATTATTGTTAGTTTCAATTTTAGTATTATGTATTTTTTCGATTAATTTATTACAAATATATTTTTGATTGTTATAGGGTAACATGTGCTCTTTTTGTTCCTATATATAACGTAGCGATTCCCAATGTTAGCGTCTTAAATTTAGTGTCTAGCTCAACCGTTTCCATTAACTGTTTAAATTGAGATCCATATGGAAATGTTTCTACCGTTTTATTTAAATATTTATACGCGTTATAATCACCCGAAACAAGACCTCCTATAAACGGTAAAATATATCTAAAATAAAGTAGATACAGTTGTTTAATTACCCTATTTTTCGGAAGTGAAAACTCCATAATTAGAGCTACCCCACCCGGTTTTAATACCCGAGAAATTTCTTCTAAGCATTTAACATGATTATCTACATTTCGAATTCCAAATGCCATAGAGACACAATCAAAACTATGAGCGTCGAAAGGAATTTCTGTTGCGCTTTCACACCTAAAATGAATTTTATTTGCATAGGAAAAGCCTTTTTTTAAGTTAATCCCTTCATCCATCATTTTTTGAGCTAAATCAATTCCTGTAATTTTTTGAATATCTAAAGATCTTTTTTTCATAATAGAAAACATCACTTCACCTGTTCCGGTAGCACAATCTAGTATATTTAAATTATCTCCTTTCGGAACACTATTTACTAACTTTAATCGCCAAGACCGTAAAATACCAACAGATAACACAGAGTTTAAACAATTATAGGTAGACGCAATCGAATTAAACATTTTCCACGACTCTTCTTTTTTAATATGTAACTCATTTTTTTCTTTCATGGAACTTAATTATGAAACTCAATGTATCCCTGGTCAAGAATATCTATAAAAGAAACTGTTTCAATACCTAAAATAAAATTTTTAATGTATTTCTTCAAACTAATTATCAAATCTACCTCGATGTTAAAACTAAAAAAATTATGTACACAATAACAACAGCACAACTTGATTTTAAATATAAAACTATTATAATAATTTACAGTTTTATTAGAAAAATTATTTGAATTAAATAGGTGTAATTATGATTAAATTATATATTAGTATTATTGGGTTAATAAATGCCCTTTATTTAACAATTATTAAACTAACTCAAACAAATGCATGTTTAGTTGGAGATAATTGCCAAAACGTTATTAACAGTGCTTACTCCACGTTTGCAACTTTACCTGTTTCTGTATTTGGCATTGCATTTTTTCTTGCAGCTACTTACCTTTACAAAAAAAAGATCTATAATTCAATCAATGCTTATTTCTTAGAATTTTGTCTAATATTATCTGCTACATTAATAAGCATTTGGTTTATATTTGCTCAAGCATTGTTAATAAAATCGTTCTGCTTTTTTTGCACGTTATCTGCAATACTTGTCTTTATATTATTTACATTAACTATTATTGAATTAATAAAAAACAAAAAAAACCTTAAATTAGCACCGTTATTTCCATCTACATTATATGTAACACTCTTATTTTTATGTTTATTACTACCAATATTAGGAGCTAAAGCCATAAGTAACGTTGCCGCGCATTATATTATTAAAATATCTCCAAGAGTGTTTGCTAAAACTAATATTGGAGATATTACAATTAATCAAATTAATGCTCATTCCGGTATACAATATATTTCGAATCAAAATAGATCTTATGAGCAAAAGGTTAACTATGTATTTGAAATTTTAGTTCAAAAAGAAATTCAATATTTTAATATCCCTATTGGATTTTACTATCAGTTATTTGTAGATTATGGACTTGATGTTCAAAACCTAGCTATTCGAAACAAAATTCTAGGATTTGGAGGAAACCTGCGCCAGCTTAGCACCTACCTTAAATCGAAAGAAAAACTAGATCACAAAAATGCAAACCAGTATTACTTAACGCTTAAATCAAACTTATTTAAATTATATAACGTTCATTTTACAACACGTAAAAAGCATGTAAACGTAACTATTTCTCCTAATCCGTTTGGAGGTATTTCATTTGGAAACAAATCTGCTCCAATTAATGTTGTAATTTTTTCTGATTTTTTATGTTCACATTGCAGCTTTTTTCATCATGAATTTGAAAAATTAATGAAATCAAATGAATCTCTTTTACATGTAGAATTCAGACACTTTCCTCACTCAAGCAAATTATCTGAAGACATGTCAAAAATTGCAGTTTGTGCTGGAAAGCAAAATAATTACTTACCAGTTGCAAATGAGTTTTACAAAAATCAAAAAACAATAACCTATGACACCGTATATTCTTTTATTCCAGAAACCGTTAATTTAGATGAGTTAAAACAATGTGTTAAATCATATCAAACAATGAATTTAATTAAAGGGGATTTAACCGAAGTTAGACGCTTAAATATTAATTCTACTCCAACAATATTTATTAATGGTTACTTAGGTAATATTTCAACAATATCAGCTGAAATCAACAAGAAAAAAAACATATAATTACAGTGAAGGAATTTCCAAAACACATTATTAATGCGCTATTTATAATAATATTTATAAGTATTTTTATTTGGTTATTTATTTACTTTTCAGATAGTAGTACCCCTTATCAAGAACCCCCCTCATCTAATCGTGCCCAATCTCTAGAAGACCTACAAATCTCCACATTAAACTCTAACTCTGTTTCTTTTAAAGACTTAAAAGGAAAAGTTGTTTTAATAAATATTTGGGCAACCTGGTGTGGCCCTTGTAGAATAGAAATCCCGGAGTTAGTTTCGTTAAAAAACGAACTTGGCTCTAACATTGAAATAATTGGATTATCTGTAGATAGCTCATCTAAACCTGTAAGTTCTTTTATATCGTCTCTAAATATAAATTACCCAATTAGTATGATGTCTTCGAGTTTAGACTCGTATTTTGGTAACGTTTCCGTTGTCCCTACAACATTTATTTTTGATAAACAATTAACTTTTCAATATAAACTTAAAGGCTATCATAATAAACAAACATTAAAAGACCTTATCGACCCATTAATTAATGACTAACTCCAAACCGGCACTTAATTAGTTAACACTTTTTACTGGCATTATTTTAAAAATCAGCACTATAAATCTAACTACATTCAGCTAAAAAGTACTGGAAAAATTGATATCGCAAAGTATTTTATGTTCACATAGATTTATTTATGAGAAAAAAAATATAATATTAATTACGTGTTTGTTTTTCTTTTATAGTGAAAAATGAGTTTAAGTGCATGATTCGGGTTTACTAACACCACTCACGAAAATATTGACCCAAGATTAATATCGGTGCATAATTTAGCAGTGTATTCTAGTAAAAACTACGCGCATAGAATACTTAATATAAAGGGTATGTACGCTGATCTGACGTATATTTTTACACAAAAAATATTTAATTTTTTATGAGCTTACTCTGAGTTTAAACAAAAATATAGTCCAGACTATTTTCTAAAGGAATGTAGTAGACTAAAAAGAGTTATAAGGAGTTAAACACACATGATATTTCAAATTTCTCTACTATCGCATCCCTTATTTACAAGTATGTTAAGTGTAATATTTGGCGGTATTATTGGAAGCTTTGCTAATATGCTTATTTATAGATTACCTCATAACAGAAACATTTTATTTCCAGGTTCATTTTGCCCAAAATGCAACACCCGTTTATTAGTTAAAAACCTAATTCCAATACTTAGTTTTTTATTACAAAAAGGAAAATGCAATGCTTGTAAAAAGCCTATTGGCAGTCGTTATTTTATAGTAGAACTAATCTATGTTGGCTTAACATTTTTTTATTTAAATCCAGTATCAATTCTTTTTTTAAATCATCAGTTTTTTATTTTCTCTTGCATTTGTATTGTGTTATTTTTTACAGATTTAACCCATTTTATATTACCTTTTTACCTCAACTGCTCTCTTAGTGTTTTGGGTGTGCTAATGGCATTTCCGCTAGATGATATTATCTCCTATTTACTACCAACACTCCTATTTATAGCAATATTAAGCGGATTACGATTACTATTTAATTACATTTACAAAAAAGACACATTTGGGATTGGTGATATTATTTTACTTGCTGGATTTAGTTTTAATTGGGGCTGGGTAATAAGTTTATCTAGTTTTTATTTTGCCTCTATTTTAGGTGGCCTTTTTTGCATATTTTTGTTAATTACAAAACGAAAAAATCGCCTAGATTATATTGCGTTTGGTCCATTTTTAATGCTGGGATTTTATATATCTTATTTTTTTAAACCCCTTATTTTAGATTTGTTATTTTAGTAAATGCTGTTAAAAAGTATTTTTTCTATTATAG
>CAXBWG010000104.1:0-5844 GCA_963979105.1 uncultured bacterium
GAGATGCTTTATTTGCTGAATCTTCATAGTCTTGGTCTGATTTTGCTTGAACAAAATCAACAGGTAAATTAGATCTATTAGCTAAAGTATTTGCCTCATATTGGTTTTTTTTTTCTGTCTCTTGTATTTGCCTTGCTATCTCTTCATCTTGAATTTCTTCATAAGATTTTTTAGGTGAGCGAGACTCAACGTCGTCAATCATTCTTCTCACAATAGAGCCTCTATTTGTTACACCAGAGTTTTTAGCTGAACTATTACAAGATCTTGTATCAGCCGGGCTTTTTAAGCCAGTCTCACTTTCTTTACTTAACTCTGACATATCAGATGAAACACTAGTGGATTTTGATGGAGATTTACTACTTATGGACTCTGGGTCACTTAATTGACCTGAGTTAGATCCATGTTGTGATTGTTCTAGATTAGATCTGTAGCTTAATCTTTCAATTGATTCATTTGTAGTGTCTTTTTGTTGTTGCTTAAAAAGGTTAGTTTTATTCTCATTAATAAATTGTCTTAAAGAAAAGTCAGGCTTGTCTTTAAATAAATTTTGTCTTAGATAATTATTAAATAAATTAAAGATACTTGAATCAATTTCACATGAGATATGCTCTTGTATTGGTTTAATATTAAGGTTGTTTAGAAAGCAGTCTAATAAAAGTAGAAACGTTACGAGATTATCTTGATCTTGTGATGAATAGCTTTCAAGTAATTTAGTTAAGCTTTTAAATATAGTTTTTTGATGATTTAATTCATCTTTGAGTTTATCTTTTGCTCGATATGAAATAGTTAATAGTGCGTTTTCTTTGCTTGCAGTTTGTATAATATCGTTTTGTGTTTCATTAAAAGTTTTGTTAAATAATTTTGGGGAATGTAAAAGAAATGGAGACTTTTTTGAACTAGAATTTTCTTTTGTTTGTGGTGTGATTCTGTTTGGAGAATAAAATAGAGGGGATTTAGCAATTGAAGAATCGCTTTTTAAAGATTCGTTTGCTATATCGATTAACTCAAAAAAGGACTTTTTTCCAGAAATATCGGTTTTTATAAAGTCACTAAACTCAGTCAAGATTTTAGGGATAATAATATCTTTAATTCTCATAGGTGTAGAGTCAACGTAATAGGTAAAGATGTTATTTAAAAACAAATAAAAAGATTTATTACCTTCATATTGAAGATTATCTTCATTAAAATTCTTTTGTAGCTCAATAAAATGTTTTTTAAATAGAGAAAATGTGATATTTTTTTGCCTTATTGCATCTTGAATTTTATCTGGGCTTCGATAGGGACTTATAAAAAAAGGAACTAGTTCATCAGCTATTCCATCAGCTGTTTTCAACAAAGGGGTTGCGTGTGTAGACCCGCCTTTAGATATAGATTTAGATAGGTTTCTATCAGGTGTACCTGGAGTTTTAGTTTGTGGTGAAGTTAAAGAAAAGCTCATATTTTATCCAGATTTATTTAATCTATAAATTTTTCGACACGAAGTCATTAATATAATAAATTTATTAGTGAATAATAGTATATTTTTCATGAAATATCAATGGGTTGAACCTGAATTAGATATCAAAAAAGAAAGTAAACGGGTTTATTTTAGGATATTTGATTTTAAAATAACCTAAACCTAAACCTAAAGCAACAGCAGCTGAGTATTTTTTAGGAACTATTTGAGCAAGTTTAGAATTGGCAGACGGTATATTACCTTTTTTTGAGAGTTTAAAAAGGTCTTGTTGAGCAACTATATTTATATTATTCATAACTTTAAACGGGATTACAGATACGTTATTACTACCTTTTCCAGGATTAAAAAAATATATTTTTGGATGGGAAGATGAGTTAGTAGTTATTTGCGTTTTTAACCAGTTTTGTAAACTAAGGGGTAATAAATTTGAATATGGATTCATACCTATTTTCGATGCAGGGTGAGTAAAAAAATTAAAAATTGAATTTAGTGAAGATCTTCGAAGATAAGGCCCGTAAGATGTTGTAGGGGCTATACCATTTTTTAATGGATTAGCAAAAGGGGGTGTGGTTGTTAAACTACTATCTTGTAACTGTCGTCTATTTGCAAATAAATCTAATGATGCTGTTAGTTCGGTTACTTGCTTAAGTAGCTGTTGATAGTTCGAGTTTTTTAAAAGAGTCTGTAGCTGAATAAGCATTTTTTTAACATTTAAAATAAGAGTTGTTTTAGCCGAAACACGCGTTGTGCTTTTTATGCTCCCGGCAATTGGTGCTAAACTAGCAAGATTAGACCCTGATGATGGCAGGGTTTTCGAGTTGATTAAACGCTTAAGTAAGTCTATATATTTTTTGTTTTGTGCTAGTTTAGTTATTAATTGTTTATCTTGTGGTGTACATCCAGAAAAATCTAGACTTATATTTAAATTACCTGTTTGTATAATAACAGGAACAGAAAGGGTTTTAAGATCCCAGTCTGTTTCTTTTCTTGCAGCCTCTAGTAACGAAATAAATTTAGTCGGTTGATTAAATTTAAAACTTGCAAGAGTACGTTGTCTATAGGAATTAAGTTGATCTGAATTTGTATTAGATACCACCTCTGAATTAGATTTTAAAATTAATGCATTAGCAGCTGACAAAAGGTGTTGATAAAACTTAAAGATTGTTTCTAAACAAGAAGTTAGAGTATCTGTAGTTAGATTTACAGCTAAGTCTAACCCTGCTTTTGCTGATTGGGAAAATGAATTTATTATACTTCTAGTTAAAGGGACGCTAAGATTTGAAATTGGAGTAACTGTATATGTAGGTGCTTGTGGAGGATACACTCTTAAAGATGTATAATTTGGAGGTATTGGTAATAAAAAAGTGTTACCACGATTTGCTGAGCGTTTTGGAGAGGCTGCATTAGGGTTAAGAATGGTGACAGTAGAAACCATACTAGGCTTTTTTTGTGTAGGGTTTTTCTGGAAAAGATAAGGGTGACTACCGGTGCTTATATTTACTGGATCTTCAGTATATGTTTTAACTTCTGTAATTAAATCTTTTTTACCTAATTTTAAACTGTTATTGGTAATAAACTCATTGATATTTTTGTTAGCCTTAAATTTTTGGTTCATTAATTCTAGTGCATCTTTAAAAAACCCTGAAAGAATAGTTGTCTTTTTTTCAATGTCTTTTCTATTTTGAGTTCCAATAATGTTTAAATCGGAGTCATATATAAATCTGTCTTGTCTATTTAAATTAGTTCCAAATCCAGCTACAGATTTCAACGATTTACTAATAATGTAAGAAAGTTTGATAAGTTCTGTTAAGTCGTTTTTGGAATTTTCATCTAGATTTTTAGAAGTATTGATTTTATTAGCAACTTTTTGGCTTAGATTAGCTAAGAAAATAGGAAGTGTTTGATTATCAAAAGTTCTGGGTTGAGATAAACCTGGAAACAAAAGGATAGCTTTTTGTGAAAAATTAGGTAACTCACTCATGATTTTTTGCTCTGAATTTAAATTAAAAGAGTCTTTATCTCTTGGTGTTAAAAGAGGTCTAAATTGTGTATTAGGTTTATTCGTGAATATGTTCATAATGTATACCCTTAAAGATAGGTTTATTAATAAAAATATCTATCTTATAATCTATTATCGTAAAAAAAATATAAAAAATTGCATTTAATTTTTATTTAATTTATATATAAATGAATATTGTTGTTGAAAAAATGGAATAAAGCTTATAAATATGTCTATATTTTAATATACTTAAATTTATGAAAACTAACCCAGTTTTAAGTGTTGTAGCCCCTATGCATAACGAGCAAGGATGTGCTCAGGAGTTTTTAGATCGGACCTATACGGTATGTGCTGCGCTTAATTGTTCATTTGAAATTATTATTGTAGACGATGGATCTACAGATAACACATATTCTATTTTAGAAAAATCTGAATTAAGCGAATTAACAGTATTACAATTAACCAGAAACACAGGCCAAACAGCTGCAATGTATGCAGGTATTCAACAGTCTAAAGGGGATTACGTTATAATAATTGATAGTGATTTGCAAAATTTACCTGAAGAAATTCCGTTATTATTTAATAAGGCTAAAGAAGGCGTTGATTGCGTTTCTGGAATTCGTACAAAACGTACAGAAAAAATTGTGTCTCGCAAAATTCCAAGTAAAATAGCAAATTACGTGTTACGAAAAATTACATCGTGTCCGGCTAAAGATATGGGCGGGTTTAAGTGTATAAACGGAAATTTATTACGAGATATTCCTCTTCGAGCTGGACAACACCGGTTTTTGCCTATATTAGTGTGGGTAAGAGGCGGCAGTGTAGAAGATGTTAAGGTAAGTAGTGCGCCACGAACAACAGGACAAAGCCATTATGGGTTATCGAGAATTTTAGATGTTGTATTCGATATTTTGTTATTATGGTTTCAATATTCGTTTAAACAACGACCCATTTATTTGTTTGGCTATATTAGTATGTGGAGTGTTGGAATTTCTACATGTTTATTAGCCTATGTGATGATTGAAAAATTTGCATTTGGTATTCATATGGGAGCACGGCCCGTGTTTTTCTTTTCTTTAGCTGGGTTTATGATTGGCTTTTTTACAATTTCGTTTGGATTTATGTTAGAAATTATGTCGAATGTATTAAATAAAGTAACCCATACAATGCCGTATCGAATTAAACAGAAAAAAATTAACTCTTAAAAAAACAAATCTATAATTTAATTTTATTTAATTCAATTCGATTTTTTTTGTTGTAATTTTGTATATAGTTACTACTGATTTTTCTAAAGTTACCATTTCAAAAAGATGATTATTAATACATGTAATATAAATAGGATCAGTATCGCCACCTATAAAAATAGTGATAAATTGGTTTTTATATATCTAAACGGTTTTAGTCTAAAAAAATAAAAATCTAACTTTGTAAAATTATGTGTTAATACTTAGCCCTAAAATGTGTAATGATATATTTTTTAATATAGGTTTAAAAAAAGCTTTTTTTTAAATAAATTAAGAGGTCTTAGATTTCTTTGAAAGTCGGCGTAACATTAAATTACGAATATAAATTAAAATGTTTAAACTAAATCCTGCTGTAAAAATAATGTCGTTTAAATGAATTGAGTACGCTAACAATAAAAAAGAGCCAATTAAACTTAAATACCAAAATGAAACAGGAATAACACTTTCTTTTTTATATTCAGAATAAATCCACTGTATAATAAATCTCCCGCCAAAAAAGAATTGGCCCACTAACCCAATTAAAAACCAAAAAGATAGTTCAATATTAAACATGACTATAACTATGACAGTAATTTAGGTATTTGAAAATACTTCGGGTTTAATTCAAACAAATTGTAAAATTAACTTCTATTTAAATTAAATAAATATGTTTAAAAATGAAACAAAATGTCTATAACTTATTTATGGCACCAAAATTACCAAAACATTTTAAAAATAAAAGTCATAAAGTCGAACTTGAAAAAGGAAATTACTTATTTTGTATGTGTGGCTTAAGTAGCGATGGTGTGTTTTGTGACTCGTCTCATAAATCAACTAATCATAAACCTATAAAATTTTCTATTGAAAAATTAAAAACAGTGGCGTTATGTATGTGCAAAAAAGCAAAAACAATGCCCTTTTGCGATGGGACTCACAGGCAATTTAGTTAATATAAAAACATATAATTTAAACTACCTGAGACTATTAATTTATTTTTATTAAATGTATTTGGGTTTGGATATAGTCATCTAAATGGAGTTATTAGTAAAAGATACTCCGAATTTTAAAAATGGGGTGTCTTCACGAGAATATATTTTAAAAAAGTTAAATTTTTCTTTTGTGTAGAGTTAACGTGATTTTAATTAATTTATATTTAAAAAATAGAT
>CAXBWG010000105.1:0-5782 GCA_963979105.1 uncultured bacterium
ATACTAATTTTGTTGATACAATGATTTCTGATGGCTTGTGGGATGTATTTAATGATATTCATATGGGTGTAACTGCTGAAAATGTTGCCCGAAAATATAATGTATCTCGCCAAATGCAAGATGAATTTGCTTATAATAGCCACAAAAAAGCAGCAGCTGCTCAACTTGAGGGGTTTTTTGATTCTGAAATTGTACCTATAACTGTTATTCAAAAAAAGCTGGACGTAGTAATTGATAAAGATGAATTTATAAGATCTGATATAGATTTAGAAAAATTATCTAAGTTAAGGCCTATATTTGATAAAGAAGGGACTGTTACTGCAGGAAACGCTTCTGGTTTGAATGATGGTGCTGCTTTTGTGGTTTTAATGAGTGAGCAAAAGGCGAAAGAGTTTGAAATGGATATGCAGATTGAATGTGTAGCAGATACAACAGTTGGTTATGATCCTAAATTTATGGGAGCAGCGCCTATTGTTGCTATTGAAAAATTAATCGAAAAATCTAAATTAAATTTAGTAGATATTGATTTATTTGAAATTAACGAAGCATTTGCGGCACAAGCAATTGCGGTTCAAAATGAATTAGGTATTTCTAGTGATAAATTAAATGTAGCTGGTGGCGCTATTGCATTGGGACATCCTATAGGTGCATCGGGTGCACGTGTCGTTGTGAGCTTAGCTCATCATTTAAATCGAACAAAAAAAGAATTAGGTGTTGCGAGTTTGTGTGTTGGCGGTGGTCAGGCAACGTCGTTGTTAATTAAAAATAATTAAGGAGAATAAAATGAGTGAAATAAAATCTAAATTTGCTGAATTGGTGTTTACAAAAAATGAAATGAAAAAGCGTTTAATTCCATCTACGTATGATATGTTTATAGATACGTTGCAAAATAAACGTGCCTTAGATGAGTCTGTTGCAGATGATATAGCGCGTGCTATTAAAGAGTGGGCATTAGAAAATAAAGCAACTCACTTTACTCATTGGTTTCAGCCACAACGAAGTGGCACTGCAGAAAAACATGATGCGTTTCTTTCTTATAATGGATCTGGTGAGATTATTGAAAATTTTTCGGCGAGTCAGTTAATTCAGTCAGAACCTGATGCCTCGTCATTTCCATCTGGAGGTATTAGATCTACGTTTGAAGCTCGCGGGTATACCGCTTGGGATCCAACGTCTCCTGTTTTTTTGCGTGAACATGATAACGGTAGATCGTTAATAATACCGTCTATTTATTTGTCTTGGACTGGCGAAGCTTTAGATATGAAAACACCTCTTAATAGATCTATGAAGGCATTAAATACTCATGTTATTAAATTACAACGATTATTAGGTAATCGTTCTGCAAAAAGTATAAAAGTGTTTTCTGGATTAGAACAAGAATATTTTTTATTGTCTATAGATAAAATTGATAGTCGTATTGATTTAAAAATTTGCGGAAGAACTGTTTTTGGTGCAGATGCAACTAAAGGTCAATTAATGGAAGACCATTATTTTGGTTCAATTCAATCTAAAGTAATGGTGTTTATGAATGATTTAGAACAAGAATTATATAGATATGGAATTCCAATAAAAACAAAACATAATGAAGTTGCGCCGAATCAGTTTGAGTTAGCACCTTTATATGAAGAAATGAATTTAGCAATAGATCATAATTTAGAAACAATGGAAATTATGACTCGAATTGCAGAAAAACATGACCTTATGGTTGCCTTTCATGAAAAACCATTTGAAGGGGTAAATGGCTCTGGAAAACATATGAATTGGTCTATTGGAGATAATACAGGAGCTAATTATTTAGAGCCCTCACGATCGCCTTCTAAAAATATTTCGTTTTTAATTACTGTTGCGGCAGTTTTATTAGGGGTTAAAGAGTATTCTGGGTTATTGTTAAGTTCAATTTTGCATGCAGGTAACGAACTGAGATTAGGTGCAAATGAAGCTCCTCCTGCAATTATGTCTGTTTATTTTGGATCGTATTTAAGTGATTTATTAGATCATATAGAAGGAACTAAAAAGTTTACAGAAAAAGAATTAAATTATATTAATCATGGTTTAGAGAATATGCCTAAAGTTGTAAAAGATACGTCTGATAGAAATAGAACATCACCAATTGCCTTTACTGGTAATAAATTTGAATTAAGAGCCTTAGGCTCTTCATCTAATGGTTCTACATCTGCAACGGTTTTAAATTTAATGTGTGCTTATGGATATAGAGAAATATTAACTAAGCTTGAAGCAAAAAAAGGTGATGTTAAAAAGAATGCGTTATTAGTCTTAAAAGATGTTTTAAAGAAAACAAGATCTGTTCGTTTTGAAGGAAATAATTATTCTAAAGAATGGCAAGATGAAGCTACTAAACGAAGTTTGTTTCAGGTAACTAATACTCCAGATGCAATTAAATTTGAAGAGCAAAAGAAATGTATTGAATTATATGAGAGTTTTAATGTGTTAAATGAACGCGAAATAAAATCTCGTGTAGAAATTAAGTATGATGCTTATAGCAATTCTAAATCTATTGAACTTAAAGTAGCTTTAGATATGGTTCGAAAAGACATATTACCTGCAATTATTTTACAATTAAATGATTTAGCAATAACTTATACAAATTTGGTGTCAGCAAAATTAAATTCTATTGCTATACAAAAAGATATAAGAATTTTAGAAGCCTTATACTCTAGTATTCAAACAAAAGAAACGTATTTAACTCAGTTTTTGCATACTGCGGAGGCTATTGAAGATGCTTATGAACGGTCTAGGGAATATGCAACTAAAGGTGTAGAATTAATGCATTCCTTACGCCAAGATGTTGATGTTTCTGAAAAGAGAGTAAGCCGCGATCATTGGAATTTGGCTAGTTACGACGAATTATTATTATCTATTTAATTTAGTTTAGATTTATTTATTTCCCAGATAGTTCCTTCGGGACTATCTTGGATTAAAATATTTAGTTCTGCTAGTTTATCTCGTATGTCATCGGAGCTTTTATAATCTTTGTTTTCTCTTGCTTTATTTCGTTTATTAATTAAAGTTTCGATATTAGTTACATCGATATTGTTTTCTTTGATTAGTATTACGTCTAATCGTTTTAGAAGTTTAATTGGATCCTGTTGAAATAAACTCATTAATTTACCTGTTTCATAAACTAGATTATAAAAAAGAGTCGCATTTGCTTTTAAGGTTGGGTCTTTTTTCTTTTTTGTTGCAAGTTCTGTGTTGAATTGTCGAACACATTCAAAGATTGCTGCAAATACAATTGGGGTATTAAAGTCATCATTTAACGCTGTAGTAATTATTTCTTGGCTTGTATTAATTAATTCTTTAAAATTTTCTGAAGGAGTTGTTAGTTGAGGATTTAAAATGTCTTTTGCTTGTTTTAATGCAGTGTATATTCTAGCAAGCCTTGTTATCGTTTGCTTTGTTTGGTTGGAGTCCATATTAAGTTCAGATCTATAATGAACTGATAAGATTAAATATTTTAAGATTTCCGGATCATATTTGGTTATATAATCTCTTGTTTTTATAACATTTCCTAATGACTTCGACATTTTCTCATCGCCAAATCGAATAAAGTTATTGTGCATCCAATAGGTGGAAAATTGTTTTTGGGTAAGGCTTTCTGTTTGGGCAATTTCATTTTCATGATGTGGGAAAATTAAGTCTATGCCACCTCCGTGAATATCAATTTGATCTCCGTGTAGGGCATGATTCATTGCGCTGCATTCAATATGCCATCCTGGTCTTCCATTTCCCCAAGGTGATTCCCATGAGGGTTCGTTTTCTTTTGTCGGTTTCCATAATACAAAATCTAGAGGGTGATGTTTGCGAGGATCAGGATCTATTCTGTGACCTTGATTTAAATCTTCAATTTTTTTTCCACTAAGTTTTCCATAATCTGGAAAACTAGAAATGCTGTAAAAAACAGATCCTTCAACATGGTATGCATGTTCTTTTTCAATTAATCTTTCAATAAATTTAATCATGTCGGTTATATGATGCGTGCATTTTGGATTTGCATCATGTGGGCTTAGTTCTAGGGTTTTTAGGTCTTTATTGTATTCAGAGATGTAATGTTCTGTGAGCTCGATAGTTGATTTTTTTTGAGAGTTTGCCCGATCAATAATTTTATCATCAACATCTGTAAAATTTAAAATAAAAGTAGATTTATATCCGCTATGGTTTATCCAATTACGTACCAAATTAAAAAATATAACACCACGAAAATTACCAACATGAAGTAAGTCATATACGGTTGGTCCGCAAAGATATATTTTTACATTATCTTTATTTAACGGTGTAAATATTTCCTTTTTTTTAGAAAGAGTATTAAATATTTTTAACATGTTTTTTGTTTTGTTATTGGATCATAGCCATATGTTCCCCAAGGATGACATTTTCTAATTCTGTTTAAGCTAACTAGAATTGCTTTAAATGAAGAAAACTCATGAAAGGCATCAATTGTATATTGAGAGCATGTTGGTTGGAATCTACAGTTTGATCCCAATAGTGGTGATATTAGTAGTTGATAAAGGCGAATTAGGCCAATAAATATTTTTTTTATCATAAATTTAAAGAATGGTTGGATTTGGTGCATCTCCGTACACATCTTTTGGATTAAAAACTTTTTTATCTTCTTCAAATTTTAAATCAATTTTACTTGAATTAAACTCATTGCCAAAAGGAATGCTTCTATAAAAACAAGATCTATAACCTACATGACAACTTGCACTTCCAGTAACATCTACACGTAACCAAATACAATCTTGGTCGTCATCTATACGAATTTCTTTTACAGTTTGTATGAGTCCACTTGTTTTACCTTTATGCCAAAGTGTTTTTCTGCTTCTAGAGTAATAAACAGATTCACCTAAACGTAGCGTGTTTTCTAATGCCTCTTTGTTCATGTAACCTTGCATCAAAACTTCCCCTGAGCTGTAATCGGTTGTTACAACTGGGATAAGTCCATTAGAATCAAATTTGGGTGCAAACGTATTTGATTCTTCTACTTCTTCTATAGTTGTTCTTTTTTTATAAATATCATAATTTGTCATAGGTTATTATTATTGCATATAACGTTTACTTCAAAAAGATAAAATATTGCCTTGGCTTACCCGTTAGTTTGTACTTAGGCTTTTTATCGGTTTAATAATAGAATAAGTTGGTAATTTGTGTTTAAATAACACTATGGACTTACTAAATAGACCACGTCGTTTAAGATTATCTAACTCTATTCGAAATTTAATTGCAGAGACACAATTAAACTCATCTGATTTTTTAATGCCTGTTTTTGTTAAAGAAGGTATTTCTAAACCTGAGCCAATAACTTCTTTATCTGGGATTTTTCGTTATGACTTAAAAAGTATTGTTTCATATTGTAAGCAATTAAAAAAATATGGTATTCAGGGATGTTTATTGTTTGCTGCTATTAACGAAGATAAAAAGAATTCTCAAGCAACAGAGGCTGTTAACCCAAGCGGATTTTATTGTGATGTAATTAAAGCGATTAAAGATGATGTAGATGATTTTGTTGTAATGACAGATGTTGCACTAGATCCGTTTTCATCAGATGGGCATGATGGATTAGTTGTAAATGGGGAGATTGTAAATGATGCTACGGTAGAGATATTAGCTCAAATGTCTGTTTTGCATGCTAAGATGGGGGCTGATTTTGTAGCGCCATCAGATATGATGGATGGTAGAGTAGGGGCTATTCGGGTAGCTTTAGATGCTGCTGGTTTTACAGATACGGGTATTATGAGCTATGCTGCAAAATTTGCATCGAATT
>CAXBWG010000106.1:0-5732 GCA_963979105.1 uncultured bacterium
CCATAGCAGTAGAAGGGCCACCAATAGCGGCTTGAGATGCTACGAGAGTTGAGTTAATGTCCCATTTAAATAATTTGGCATTAAGCAATAAAAGAAGCGCATGAATAAGTACAACTATTGCTGCAAAGAGAGAGTCTGTCTTTTGTTAGGAGAACCCCATAGATAAATTTAGGGGCATGACTGGGTTGTGCCTAGGAATCCTCGTCGCTTGAGGTGGGGAGGGTGGTATCTTGACGAGTCGATTTTAGTTCTATATTTAAGGTATCTTTTATACTCCAGGTGTTAAATAGGGTTTTTAATGCTTTCACTGTTTTTGTTTTATTTTCCTTAATAGTTGTTAACTTTTTAAATTCTGATAATATTTTTAAGTTTTCTTTTGTAATAGCTATTTGTGTTTTATCTTCAATTTTTGTGTCTTCAAGACTAAATGCTTCAGGATGAAACTGGACACCTATAATCGGAGCTCCATGCTTATTTTGTAGCCCTAAAATTATTTGATTTTCATCAAGCATTTTCAGAAAATTTTCTATTTTTCCTTTATAGTTTTTAAATATGTAGTCTTCAGTAATACAAATTCCTTCAATTGCTTTTATATAGTCTGGAAGTATTATTGTATTAATCGTATCTGTATCAAATCCATTATTTTGAAGTTGAGTAATTCGTTTTTCGATAAGAGCTTTTTTTATTGAGTCCTCATTTTTTGGATCATAAGAATCGGAAAATTCTTTATATTCTTTTGAATTAAGACCATCGTCACCAAAAATTAGGTGTATTGAGTCTATTTTGAAATTACGAAGGTCATTTTTTACTTCTATAAGTTCATTAAATAAGTTTTCTTTTTCCATATCTGAGTTAATTGAAATTACTTTTTCAAGTTCATTTCCTACTGTTCTTACAATCTGGCGATGATTAAAATAAACTTTGGATGGGCTGTCGTAATAGGCTGTTGTTTCTTGTTTTAAAGCTCTATATCTATCTTGTTGAATATCTCCAATCGATGTCTGTTTGAGTGTTCCTTTAAAATATGTTGAAATTACTTGATGTCCTCTACAAATTCCAAGTAAAGGAATGCCTTTTAATTTACATTGATCAATTAAAAAAAATTCCATTATTTCTCGCTGTGGATTAGTGGTATTATAATTTTCTTTTTCGTCTTCTTCAGATATAGTATCGCCATAAAATATGGGATTGATGCTGTAGCCTCCTGGAAGAATAATACCACTATTGGCATCTGTATAGGTTTTTGCATACTGTTTTATTTTATTTAATTCAGGAAATTTTGTTGGGTTTTCAGACGACGTTTTTATTATTTGTTGTGGTATAGATAGGTCGCTATGCGGAAATGAAAGTTTTTCTATAATCGAATTTATTTCATTATTTAATAATTCAACATTTATGTCATCAAATTCATAAGAAATTTTTGAAATAATTGAGTTTTTAGGATTCTTAATACCTTCTATCCTGTCTAAGCTTGCAGCGACACGATCGCCCATGGCATGTGCATAACGAGTTATTAATGGAATAGCTATAGATGATTGGGTGTTAGCTTGTGGTTGGACTTGTTCTTTTCCTTTTCCTAGATTATGTCTTTTAAATGATGTTTATAAGGACTGTCAGATTTAGGAACTTGAAAGCTCATTAGTTTTTTTCTCCCCCAAGAATATGACTATTTTTAAAATTCCCTTTTTTATTATTTTTTAAACATTTAATTAAAAAAAACAGTAAAAATTTATATATCGAAGTATTTTTTTTCTCAAATAGTCTTATTTATATGCAAGAAAATAGATAATAATAATGATTTATTTGGTAGTCTTTATTTGTTTAAAGATGCGTTTAATTGTGTTTTTTGGGTTTAATTAAGGAGTAAGTAAATTATTTTTCTAGTGGAAACATGGCAGAATACGGATCGGGGTCTGTGTCTATTGTTGAGAGCACTTTAATAGCAAGCACCTCTGCGGCATCTTCTAGTACGCCTTTCACAAAGTATTCTTTAGAGTTTTCGTGGTTAGGTTTTTGGTAGTCTTTATATTCTTTTGAGTGCATAATATCTGCAAAATGGCTCATGTCATTGATAAATTCTCCAATTCTTACAGTTTCATAGGTTTTAATTGTTTCAAAAATATAACGACCAATTAATTGAGTTCCTTTTGTAATGTAGGCATCGGAATCAACAATGGCTGTATATGTTTTTTTCTGAACAAAAATTTCATAAGTTAACGGTATTTGTTGCCAACCTTGGTCTGGCTCGTATTTAATATAAAAGGTATTAGTTATTTCTTTTCGAGTTTCTAGTAACTCTGCATCGTAGTTAATATTTATTGAACAGTTAAGTAAATAAGAGGATGAAGGAATAGTTTCTAAAAGACTTAAATAAGTTGATTTATCTTTTTTTATATAATGGGTTAGGTGCCGATTAAATTCTTTGGGAACATTGATTGTGTTTTCTAGTAGTTTAGATCCTAAAGAATAATATTTTGATGGCTTTTTTTTCTTTCGTTTAGAAATTAATTTTTTTATAGTGGAGTCATGAACGCGAATTTTATTTATATGAACGGTTCGTGGGAGATACGCTTGTAATTTTGAATATATTTTTTTGTCTGCTGCTGTTAATAATGTTTGTTCTTTGATTTCAGTTAGGGCTTCATAGGCTTGACGATATTTTTTGCGAGGTAATAAATACAGTAAACTTGATTTTGTAAATATTACAAAAGATTCTTTAATTTCTTGATTTTTATCTGCTACTTTATCTACAAATGAAATTGGAATTTTTTTAGGATATGACGAATTAAGTGTAGAAAGAGAGTTAAGTAGGGGATCTAGTTTTTCAATATCTTCTTTTTTTGGAAAATAATAAATTTCGTCTAATTTTTTTATTAATTCGCGTTTAAGTTGGGTGTTGTTTTGGTCTAGAAATGTTGTTAAATAAGGGGTTTCTTTTGGATTTTGAGTTAATTTACTTGCTTGAATAATTGCATCTATAAACTGATCATTAAAATATAATTCTTCGATATGATAAATTTTACTTGGACAACCCAAAAGTAAAAGAAGGCTGGATAAAATTATTAAACGTCGAAGAAATTTCATAACCTATATGATAATTCTTATTTTAGTCTATGACTAGTTAAAAACATTTACTATTAGTATAGTTAATTTTAATTTTAGTATTGGGACTTTATTTTCGGTTTTAATTCCGTTAATCTGACATTGTGAAAGTTGTAATTATTTCGAATGGTCATGGTGAAGATGCTATTGCTGTTAATTTAGTTAAGCAATTGCAGTCATTAGAATTGAATGTTGAAATTTTAGCATGTCCTCTTGTTGGAAATGGACATCATTATATCGAACATGGACTTAAGCCAGCTTTAAAAAATCCACAGTTTCCATCTGGAGGATTTATTCGGTCATTTAAAATTTTATTTCAAGATATTTTTGCAGGGTTGATAACCCATACTCTAAGTCAGGTGTTTCGATTAAAAAAAGTGTGTTCAGATGCAGATTTTGTTATTTGTTGTGGTGATGTTTTTTGTTTAGTTATGGGGAGCTTTTCACATAAAACGATTTATTTTTTACCTACTGCTAAATCAGAAACATTTATGCAACATAGTGTAGTGGAAAAATTTATTGTTTCTAAGTTTGCAAGATTTAGTTTTCCTCGAGATGAACAAACAACTTCGGCATTTAAACAAGATGGTTTAACTGCAATATTTTTTGGGAATCCAATGATGGACAATTTAATTTCATCTAAAAAAATAGTATTTCCAACTGAACCTGAAAAAGTTGTCGGCTTATTACCAGGTTCACGAAATGAAGCTATTCAAAATTTAAAGTTTATTTTAACTGTGTGTTTAAATCTTAAAGATAAGCTAAATAGGCATTTTGTTTGTGCCTTATCTAAAAATTTAACTATTTCTGATTTTGAATTTTCTGCTGATTGGGCTGTAGAATCTCATGAGCAGGGCTCTTTGCTAACTCATAAACATCTGGGGGTTAGGGTTTTATTTACTTATGAGTTTTTAGCAATCATTAATCAAGCAGATGTTATTATTGGGCTTGCCGGAACGGCCAATGAACAAGCCTGTTTTTTAAATAAACCAGTTGTATGTTTTGAAGGATTTGGTTCGCAATCTAGTTTGCAGCGATTTAAAGAGCAGCAGAAGTTATTGGGGCCATTAATACATTTATGTGAAAAACGTAGTGTGTCTAATGTCGCGCAATTAGTTGATTCTTGTTTAGAAAATAGTGTTAAAACGTCTAATGAATTTGCTAATCAGCAAGCTTCTAAACAGATTGTAGACAGTATGATTTGTGATTTTCAAAGTAAAGATGGTGCGCGTGGAGGGACTTGAACCCCCATGCCTCGCAGCACTAGATCCTAAGTCTAGCGTGTCTACCAATTTCACCACACGCGCAGATTGGGATAATTATAGTAGCAATTAATGAAACCATGATCAATATTATTAATAAGAGTTTTTTAAAAAGATATTTTCTTGCTAACTCTCAACTGTCAAAAAAGAGTATGTTACAATAATCAATATGTCGCATATTACCCCAATGGGAGTTAGTGAATATTTGCCAATTGAGGCTCAAAAACTTGATTTTCAAAAAATTAAATTACAAGATATTTTTTCAAGATCTGGTTATTTGCCTATTAAAACACCTACAATTGAATATTCAGACAGTATTGAAGTGGGATTAGGGGCTGAGTTACGTAAACAATGTATTGAGTTTTTTGATCCATCTGGTAAACGATTAATGTTACGCCCAGATCATACAACTCCAATCGCTCGTACTGTTTCTGCTAGAATGCAAGACGCCGAATTGCCAATTAAGTTATCTTATATCGATCCCGTTTTTCGCAAGCCAAATCAACAATATGCTACGGATACAGAAATATTTCAGGCAGGATGTGAATTGATTGGGTATCAGTGTGTTGAAGAAATTTTTAACCTTATTGAAATCTGTATAGAGTCTTTAAATGCATTAGGGATTACTGATTTAGGACTAGATATTGGACATGTTGATTTTATAGGTGATTTAACTGAGGTTCAAAAGCAGGCGTTATTAGACGGTGATTATTTAACTTATGGAGGAATCCCTCAAAGAGGGAAATTAGAAGTTGCGGGCGCTAATAATGATTTAAAACGATTGTATTCGTTAATTGAGGCTAAAAATTTAGATGAGATAGCATTTATTAATAAAGGGTTAGTAAAGGGGTTATATTATTATACGGGTATTATTTTTGAAATATATTCTAAACGACTTGGAAAAGTGATTGCATCGGGTGGCCAGTATGATAATTTATGTAAGAAATTTGGATACGATTGCCCTGCAGTTGGGTTTGCCATTAATTTAAATTATATTCATGGAGATTTAAGTGGGTAATAAACCTATTACAATAGCTGTTCCAAAAGGATATTTGTTTAAGGAAACAATTTCTGTTTTAGAAAAAGCAGGTATTTATTTTAAAGACACGTTAAAAGATTCACGTAAGCTTTTTATTTTTGATACTACTAAAAAATATAAAATGATTTTAGTTCGGCCCTGGGATGTTCCCGCTTATGTTGAGCAAGGGGCGGCAGACTTAGGCGTTGTGGGTAAAGATGTGTTATATGAGCATTCTGCAGATGTATTAACTCTTAAGGATTTAGGGTTTGGTGGATGTAAGCTAGTTATTGCAGGACATCAAGATCAAACTATTAATGGATTAAAGCATCATTGCAAAGTTGTAACAA
>CAXBWG010000107.1:0-5705 GCA_963979105.1 uncultured bacterium
CAAACGCAGAATTTCCAATTACGAGATTTAGCAGACCAATTATTAGTTCAGACGAAAGATGAATTAAAACTAAGTAAGGATAAGTTAAGTTTTGTAACAACAACAACCCCAAATCAAGCTCAAATAAATGATTTGTTATTTGGGTTTTCTTTAGTGAAACATGTAAAATCAAATGCGATTTTAATTGTAAAAGATGGAAAAACAATAGGGATTGGTGCAGGTCAAATGAGTCGAGTGGACTCTGTGGAAATTGCACTTAAAAAAGCAGGCCCAGACACTAAAGGAGCATGTTTAGCATCTGATGCATTTTTTCCGTTTAAAGATTCTGTTGAATTGTGTGCTAAACATAAAATAGCATCTATTATCCAACCTGGTGGATCCAAACGAGATGAAGAATCTATTCAATGTTGTAATGAAAATAAAGTAAGTATGGTGTTTACAAATACACGTCATTTTAAGCATTAATTTATACTAATGGATGATTCAAAAGTTAAATCTGTAGTAAAACTTATAGTTTTAATATGTTTAATAATTGCGTGTATTCCATTTGTAAATGATTTTATAAAGTCCGATGAAGAAGCTTTTGATGATAAAACAATAGAATTATTTGATTCAAGTATTTCTGGGTATAAAAATGGAAAATTATCGTGGAAAATATATACAGACAATATTTGGAGTAAAAAGAGTCGGTATTTGTTTTATTCAGATTCTATAGTTTCTGGAATAATATATAATGATAACGGAAAAGTAGTTATTGATTCGATTAAAGCAAAAGATTTAAAAATTAATACGAGATCTAATTCCATTACAGTTTCAAAAGGATTAACCGCTCGTGTATTTACATCAAATAAGTCTAGTAAAAAAGGGCTGCATGCGAGCGAAGATAACAAAAATCAAATAAAAATTAAATCAAAAGAATTACGGTTTTTTAATGAATCTAAACGCACGTATTTGTCTGAAGACGTAGAATTAGTAAAAGGAGACACAACGATTAAACCTTTAGGCGAAATTGAAATTGATACTAATTTAAATGTTGTCTATATTAATAATGGGTTTTCAATAGAGTCTTCAGCGTATAAGGTGACTGGAAATTCAATGACTATATATATTGATGAAGAAGAATCTTATTTAAGCGGTGATATTGTTTTTGAAAAATTTCCATCAGAGAATATAAACGGTCAGTTAGATGAGCAAGAAAAGCATTTTAGGAAAAATTCAACATTTTTATATTGCGATTCTGCCTTATATAAAGATATTGAAGATAAAGATATGTTAGAGGTTAGTGGAAATGTTGTAATAATTCAGGAAGGCAAGAAACTTACCGCAAAAGAAGGTCTTTATGATGAAGCTGATAATTCGTTTTCATTAGAAAAAAATATACAGGTGAATCTTCATGATTTAAGCTGGATTTTAGATGAAAATAAAAAATCTGAATTAAAAAATGAAGACATTAAAAATTCATTAAATTTAAAGACAACGATTACAGGAGATAAATTATATTTTAATGGAAATAAAAAGCAAACACGAATTTATGGAAATGTAGTTGTAACTCAGTCAGATAAAACAATATGGGCTGATAAATTGATTTTATATGATGAGAAAGCGCTAGTTGAATGTTTTGGAAATGTAAAAGTTTTAAAAGAAAATAAAGACTCTATTAATTCTGAGTATTTAAAAATAGATTTAAATAGAGAAAGTTTTATTGCAAAAGATGGTGTGCTTTCTGAGTATCATTTGAAAAAGTAAAATTGACGTTTTTTTGTTTAGTAAATATAATAGTATGATGAATTCTGAATTAAACAACATGAGAATCTTTTCTGGATCTGCAAATCAGCCATTAGCTGCAAAAATTGCTGAAGAATTAGATGTGAGTTTATCTAATATTACACTATCTAAATTTAGCTGTGGTGAAAATTATGCACGTATTAATGATTCTATTCGCGGGATTGATGCCTATGTAATTCAATCTATTGGCTTGCATCCAAATGATGATTACATGGAATTGTTTTTAATTTTAGATGCACTCAAGCGAGCGTCTACAAAACGAATTCACGTTGTTATTCCTCATTTTGGATATGCAAGACAAGATAAGAAGTCAGCGCCAAGAGAGCCTATTAGTAGTAGGTTGATTGCCGATTTGTTATCTGCGGTAGGTTTTGATCGGTTAATTACTGTTGATTTGCACTCAGATCAAATACAAGGGTTTTTTAATCAACCAGTAGACCATTTAACATGTTTACCGTTATTTTCAGATTATTTTAAACAAAAGAATTTAGCTAACTTGGCGGTAGTAGCTCCAGATACAGGCCGTGCTAAATTTGCGAAAAAATTAGGCGATCAATTAGGTGCAGACCTTGTTGTATTGCATAAAACGAGGCCTCAACATAATGTAGCAGAAATTACTAACGTTGTTGGAGATGTTGATGGTAAAAATTTACTGATTGTAGATGATATGATCGATACTGGCGGGTCAATAACGTCTAGTGTTGCTACATTAAAAAAACTTGGGTGTAAAGACATATATGTAGCGTCAACCCATCCTGTATTTTCGGGCCCTGCTGTAGATAGATTATCTACTGCTGGATTTAAGGAAGTTGTTGTGACTGATTCAATGTGTTTACCGGACGAAAAAAAGTTTGATAATTTAATTCAGTTATCTTTATCTTCAATGTTAGCTGAGGCTATAAAGCGAAATCATTGTAATCAATCTATTTCATCTTTATTTCTTTAAATTTAATTTCTAAAAACTTTGTTTATTAGCTGCTTAAAAGATGGTTAATATTTAGTTTGATTAATAAGTTTTATATAAAGTTTGTAGTTAAAAAAAAATAAACGAGAAGTTGGGGGAAGTAGTTCAACACAGAGGCTTTACTTAAGACCTCTGTGTTGTAATAGGGTTAAGTTAACACTCAGGCCCAAATTCCTGAACAGCTTTTCCAGAATCAGTACTAATGAATTTTTTGAAATTTGTTTTAAATTCATTTGCTAGTTTAATTGCTGTTGTTTTATACGCGTCTTTATCTTTCCACGTATTACTTGGATTTAAGATTTCAGAGTTAACATTTGGTAATGATTTTGGAATTTGAAGTTTGAAATATTTGGTTGTGTCAAACTCAGAATTCTCAATAGATCCATCTAGAATTGCATCAATAATAGCTCTAGTATCTTTTAAGCTAATTCTGTTTCCAATTCCATACGAACCGCCAGTCCAGCCTGTGTTTACTAAATACGCATCCGCATTATGTTCATCTATTTTATCTCCTAAAATATCTGCATATAATGTTGGGTGTACTGTTAAAAATGGTGAACCAAAACATGCAGAAAAAGTAGATGTTGGTTCTGTAATTCCTAATTCAGTTCCTGCAACTTTTGCAGTGTATCCGCTTAAGTACTGATACATAGCTTGCTGCTTGTTAAGCTTAGAAACAGGAGGTAGAACTCCATAAGCATCACACGTTAAAAAGATTACTTTATTAGCATGGCCACCTTTAGATTTAGGTTTTACTATATTGTCGATATGATATATTGGATATGAAACACGAGTATTTTCTGTTTTGGATGAATCTGTAAAGTCTACGTTTGAATTGGAATTTACTACAACATTTTCTAGTAATGCATCTCGTTTGATAGCTCTATAAATATCTGGTTCTTTTTCTTGGGTTAAATCGATAGTTTTTGCATAACAACCACCTTCAAAGTTAAAGATTCCGTTCTTATCCCAGCCATGTTCATCATCACCTATCAATTCTCGTTTAGGATCAGCAGATAATGTTGTTTTTCCTGTTCCTGATAAACCAAAAAATAGTGCAACGTCTCCATTTTTACCCTGATTAGAAGAACAATGAAGCGCTCCAATTTTTTTCAATGGTAAAAAATAGTTCATCATAGAAAAAATTCCTTTTTTCATTTCTCCGCCGTACCAAGTGCCTCCAATAAGTTGGATACGTTCAGTTAGATTAAACGCAATAAAAACCTCTGATCGAAGTCCATGTTTTTCAAACTCTTTACAGCTAGTTTTACAGGCATTTAAAATTGTGAAATCTGGCTTGAACGTAGTAAGTTCTTCAGTTGTTGGTCGAATAAACATGTTTTTGAAAAAATGAGCTTGCCATGCAACTTCTGTGATGAGCCTTACTGAAATTCGTGTATCTGCATTTGCACCGCAATATCCATCTATTACATATAACGTTTTATTTGAAAGCTGTGTTGTACAAATACTTTTTAAGTGAGCCCATGTTGATTGACTCATTGGTTTACTTGTGGATCCTTGATCTGCCCACCACACAGTGTTTTCTGTGATGGCATCTTTAACAATATATTTATCTTTTGCAGATCTACCAGTAAATTTACCTGTATCTACAGTTACAGCACCTAATGATGTTTCTGTACCTTTTTCGTATCCGTTTAGAGAGTCTGCTGTTTCATGAGCGAATAACTCTTCATAAGATGAATTGTGAAAAACTTTTTTTGTGTTTTTTATATCTACAATATTTATTGGCTTAATTGTGTCTTTAATCATAAGAACTCCTTTGAATAATCCATATAAGAAATGTATTATACACAATAATATCCATTTTTGGGAGATTAAGTCTTTGTGAGATTAAAAAATCAAAAAGAAAATTTAGAAACTTTAATATATAGGTATATTAACGATAAAAAACTCGTAAATATGCTAGTTTTAAAGCTGCAGCCTATTTTAAATGAATTAGATCGAAACAATGTGTCTAATAATTGTAAAGAATGGTTTCTTGAATCATATTTACAGTATTGTTTTAATTCTGAAAAAAAAATACAACGATTAAGTCAAGTTTCACCATTAAGTTTAAATGAGTGTGTAGTTAAATCAAATTTAAAAGAAACGCATTCTAATAATATTTCTAAAGTAGCAATTATTAAATTAAATGGCGGACTTGGTACTTCTATGGGATGTAAAGGCCCTAAATCCTTGATAAGAGTTACAAAGTCTGAGCGGTTTATTGATATGATTGCTAGTCAAAAAAAACATTTTGAAGATGGCTTTAATGTTAAAGTTCCTTTTTATTTAATGAACAGTTTTAATACAGAATCTGATATGAGTCTTTTGAATTTAGATTTTGATATGTTTACACAAAATAAAGTTCCTCGAATTAATAGCCAAACTAAAGATATGTTAAGTATAAATGATCAGATATCTTTTGTTCCTCCTGGGCATGGAGATGTTTATAGATGTTTAGTTGAATTTGGGATATTAGATAAGTTGCTTCAGGATGGAATTGAAGTTGTGTTTATTTCAAATAGTGATAATTTAGGCGCAACTTTAGATATTTCAATTTTAAATTATTTCATTGATGCTAAACTTGATTTTTTAATGGAAGTAACGCCTAAAACTAAACTAGATATTAAAGGTGGATCAATTATAAAAACGTCAAATGGATTAGCTTTACTTGAGCGAGCAGAAGTGCATTCTGATGATATTATTGAATTTGAAAATATTTCTAAATTTAGTTATTTTAATACAAATAACTTATGGATTAATTTGCGAGCGTTAAAAGCATTGTATGAAAAAAATAATTTTAAAATTCCTGTAATTTTTAATCAAAAAAAACATAAAACAGACTCGTTTGTTCAATTTGAAAGTGCAATGGGAGCAGGGATTAATTTATTTGAAAAAGCTAGTTGTATTCAGGTAGATAGAACGCGTTTTTTTCCTGTTAAAAAAACATCAG
>CAXBWG010000108.1:0-5619 GCA_963979105.1 uncultured bacterium
ATAGTTTGGACATATGTTTAAACGAACAAACATACCCTGATGGCAGGCTATCATGCCTTTAGTAATAGTTGTTTTAGTTAACGTTTCTGCTTTTAGATAGCGCACTTTTTTTCCTAGATGATCTAGTAAAAACATATCTGAATAGATAAATTTTTTAGCCGATAGATTTTGGGTGAAAATGTGTTCTAGAATGCTAAATCTTGAGTAGGTATCTCCTGCATTTAAAAATGTTATCCAAGTGCCTGTCGCAAGTTTAATTCCTTTATTCATTGCATCAAAAATACCGTTATCGGGTTCACTTATATACTTAGAAATTAAATCGTTGTTTTGGCCAATATATTCTTTTGTCCCATCTGTAGAGGCGCCATCTATAACAATCCATTCAAAATTAGTAAACGTTTGAGATTTTAAAGACGTGTAAGTTTCTTTTAGGCCCTTAAGGTCATTAAAAACAACGGTGACAATACTTAACGACTTTGTAATTTTAGACATAAAATCTTATTAATGGAACTTTTGCTAAGGCTTCAAAAAAAATAGAAATTGAAAATTTAGAATATCCCTTTGTTCTATTTGTAAATACAATTGGGAATTCATGTAAGTTAAACCCTTTTTTATAGGCTAAAAATTTTAATACAATTTGAAATCCATATCCTTTACATAATTTTAGAGAATGTTTACTAAATAATTCTCTTAAAACATGGGTGCCAATAATAGAAAACCCTGCTGTTGGATCTTTTATTGGAAGGTTTAGTAATGTGCGAATGTATAAAGAGGCCCCTTTAGAAATTAATATACGTTTTAATGACCAGTTTTTAAATCCAATACCTTTAATATAACGAGATCCAATTGCAAAGTCGCTATTATTAGCATCATAAAAGTTTAAAAAGTCGAGAATATAATCTGGATTATGCGAAAAGTCACAATCCATTTGCATAACACGTTTGTAATTATTGTTAATTGCATAATTAAACCCATCAATATAGGCAGGTCCAATACCTTCTTTATGAGAACGGTTTAATAAAAATAAATGAGAGTTATATTTTTTTTGCAGGCTTTCTACAATTTGAGCGGTTCCATCTGGCGAATTGTCATCTACAATTAAAATATGAAAAATAGTTGTAGAAAGTTTAAATAATGCTTCAATCATTAACTGAACATTTTCTTTTTCATTATACGTTGGAATAATAATAAGTGTTGAGATGCTCATAGTTAATATATTTTATAAAGTTGTATTAAATCATAGCCTGTAAAACTATCTTCAGCAATTAATTTAAAGTGTTTGTTTTTAAAGGTCTTTTGTAATTTAGGTGGGGGGGAAGATGCGTTGTTATAGTAAACATCTGGAGATTGAGATAGGCTAGAAACACCAGTTTTATTTTTAGAATGATAAAAATAATAAAAAGAATTAGGAAGTGTATCTGTTGCATTTAATGAAAGCCAATTTAGATTTGGGCTAATAAACCACAATTTTTTCGGACCTCCAATCGAAATGGGTTTAGCTGGCAAAAAAGGTTTAAATGATGTTTGGATTTCTTGTATAGAAGTAGCCTTAAAATTTTTATAAAAAATAAACGCATCACCTGCAAAATGATTGGCAAAATAAAGAATTAAAATTCCTAGCAACAATGAACGTTTTTTAGCTGAGACTTGGTTAAATAAATAAGCAAAAATAATCAATGCCAGTATAGGAAATAAACTATAGTAGGGTCGAATAAAATCAGAGATAGAAAAAAGGCCATAAGCTAAAACAAAAACAGCAGACAGCCCAAGAACTCTAATAAAATATCGTTTATTAATACAAGCTAGAGCTATAAAAGCTAATTCAAACAATACAATAAACCCACGTTTAAAGCCCATGACATAATTTTTTAAAAAAAATAGACTTACATTCTTTTTAAAAACAGTTAAATTAGGTGTTACTTTTGCCGCTTGGCTTGTAAATCCGGTACCAACTAAAATATGCAAAATATTTCCTATAAAAATGCTTAATGGCAAAAGACTTCCTAATAAGATCCATTTTAAATCGTGTAATGATTTAAATTTTACAGAAAAAATTAGAATCGAAATTCCAATACATATGCCAAAAAGCGCACCTACCATATGAGTGCTTATAATACCTGCTAAACAAAATCCAAGACTAATTTTATCTTTTTTAGTTGTAATATTTAGATTGAAATATTTAAAAAGGTACCATGCTAACATGCAAGCTAAGCAAAGTAATAACGCCTCTGGTCTAATAATTCGAAAGGCAACAAAATTAGTGTTTAAAAAAACAAAACAAATAGAAAGTAAACCAATGACACTATTTCTTAAAGAAAGTTGAGATAAGAGTTTCATAAAAAAATAAAGACCAACAATACCTAAAACAACAGATAGTAATCGTCCGGCTAATAAGCTAGGGCCAAAGATAAAAAATACACAGCCTAATAAAAAGGGATAAAAACAAAATTCTTTTCCAGAAAACTGATGAAACTCATGTTGAAAGTGAGCGTTTTCAGAAAAAAATAGAGCTGTATATGAGTATAAAGGCTCATCATAAAGGATTGTTGGAATAGATAATAATTTAAATAGCCCAATAAAAAGTTGAATAGAGGCAACTACTGTAAACCAAGAATTAAATGATTGTTGTTTAAATATTCTCATTGTGAGGAACTCTATACTTTACTATACTAAAAATTATAAAATAGTAATATGAAAGACGTATTAAAAATTTCAATTGTAGATATTCAAAACAATCAACTTGCAACAAATAAAACGATGGCAGGTGGATTCGGAACAAGTAGCGCATACAGTAAAACAAATAATGTTATTTTAAATACCTTACAAAAAATTAAATCCAAAAGTGTTCGAATTCCGTTATTAGAGTTTGGCTACCTAGCTCATATTTTTGAATCTCAAGGTCATAGTGTAGATATTGTGTATTCAGCACAAGTAGATACCAAATCAGATGTGTTTTTAATTTATACCTCGCTTGTTGAATTTAAAAATGAAATGGCGTGTATCAAGCATATTAGAGATAATAACCCAACTGCAAAAGTAGGGCTAATTGGATTGTTGCCTACAGTTTTATCTGAGGAATTATTAATCTTAGCCGATTTTGTAATTAAGGGAGAACCCGATACATTTTTTTATTTAAATCCAATTAATAAGTTAAAGCTAGATGGCGTATTAAAAGGCGACATTTTGCAAGACATAGATGAGTTGCCATTTCCTAAATGGAATAAGTTTAATATGAAACAATTTGTGCATAAACCGTTTTTTTCAAATAAAACAGTGTATCCGGTGTTATCTTCTAGAGGGTGTCCATTTTCGTGTAAATATTATTGTGCATATCCTATATTTGCAGGTGCTAAAGTGCGGTATCGCGATGTAGATAAACTAATTGAAGAACTAGATTACTTACGAAATACATATAATGCTCAAGCTATTTTATTTCGAGATCCTACTTTTACATTAAACAAAAAGCGAATAGAAGAACTTTGCGATAAAATGATTGAAAAAAAATACAATTATCTATGGGCCTGTGAAACGCATCCTACATGTTTAACGACACAATTAATAGATAAAATGAAAGCAGCAGGATGTGTAGCTATTACTATTGGGGTTGAATCTAGAACCGAAGATGTGTTAGTAAAATCACATCGATTTGATACGAAAGAAGAGAAGTTAATTGAAATGATTAATTATTGTGAAAAAAATAATGTAAAAATTATGGCAGGTTATATTTTTGGTAACTTAAATGACACTATAAGCTCGATAAAAAATACTATTAATTATGCAAAGCTAATAAATACATCTTATGCACAATTTACAATAAGTACCCCTTATCCAGGAACGGAATATTATAAAGATATTAAAGATACTATTACAACATTTGATTGGGAAAATTATGATACGTATACTTTGGTATTTAAACATAAATTCCTAACGGTTACAGATATAGAAACGTTAAAAAACAAAGCCTACAGTACTTATTATTTAAGGCCAAAATGGCTTTTTAAACGCTATTTAAAAAATAAAGTGTATGATTTACTTAACCGGCGCTAGTGGTTTTTTAGGTAGTGCTATTTATGAACAACTTATAAAAACTCAAGAGTGTGTTTGTTTATCAAGAAGCAAACTATCTAATAGCTCAGATTATATTTTATGTGATTTAAATAAAGAAAATCCAAATTTTCCAAAAGTGCAGACACCTTCGGTGGTAATTCATTGTGCCAGTTTAATAAAAGGAACCCCAAGACAAATTCAGAAAACCAATGTTGATGGAACAAGACAATTAATAAATTGGGCCAAAAATGAAAAAATAGAAAAATTTATTTTTATTAGTAGTTTAGATGTTGAAACGTCTCAAAGTGTATATGCCTGTTCCAAAAAAGAATCAGAAAATTATTTAAAAAGTTCTGGTCTTTCGTATTGTATTATTAGACCATCAGTAATATTTGGAAAAAATGATACAAAAAATATTACGCAGTTAATAACATTTATTCAAAAATGGCCGATACTTTTTATTCCTAATAAAGGAGCGTTTATCTGGCAACCGGTGTCTGTTTCTGATTGTATGGATTTAGTAATTGATAGTATTAGCTTAAATACGCATAAGAATGAAACATTAACATTAGTTGGCCCTCAACAATTATCTTTTTTGAATTTGGTAACGATATTAACTCAATATTTAAAAACTAAATTGGTTGTTATTAAATTGCCTTATTGGATAGCTACTGTCATTAAATGTGTTGGATATATAACAGGAAAAAAACAACGCGTATCGCAATTTATGTCATCATTTCAAACAAAGTTGCCATTAAAAACTTCACTAGTAAAAATAGGAAAAACAAAAATAACTGATATTTTCTTTTAAACTAATTTTATAATTGTAAAACAAAGACGGTTAATGCTAATTACTATCATATACTACTTAGAACCCGAGCTAGAGTTATTATTGCCATCTGGCTCAGTATAAAATTCTTTCCCAAAATGAATCGTTTTTCTACCGGTTTTTTTGCGCCATAAGTTGGTGTCTCGAAGCGAGTAAATGCAACCACAATATTCTTGTTTGTAAAAGTTTTCTCGTTTAGAAATTTCATACATTCTGGCGCCACCACCTTTTTTTCGCCAATTATAAGTCCAATAGCTCATATCTTCATAACGTGAAGCTGCTTTCAACCCACATCCGTTAATTTGTTCCATGCTTTTCCAACGAGAAATTCCTAAACTGGATGTAATCACGGGGAATCCATGTTCTTTTGCATATAATGCCGTTCTTTCAAACCGCATATCAAAACATTTTGTACAGCGTTCTCCTCGTTCAGGTTCGAATTCCAATCCCTTAACTCTATCAAACCAGTTATCGGTATCATAATCTGCATCAATAAATTCAATATTATGTTTTTGTGCAAATTTTATATTTTCTTGTTTACGTAATTCGTATTCTTTTTTTGGATGAATATTTGGATTATAAAAAAATATTGAATACTCTATTTTGGATTCAAGAAGAGCCTCCATAAGTTCTGCAGCACAAGGCGCACAACAAGAATGCATTAATACAGGAGCTTCGTTTTTTGGCGTACTAAGGGTGTCTCGTGTTGACATAATGATAATGGTAGATAAAAAAAAGAACAA